>NZ_WQQE01000038.1:0-112276 GCF_018785655.1 Blautia sp. MCC269
TATCGGTTCGGGCTGTTGCGGAGGAGGGGTGATACAACTTAGGTTGCGGGAGAGGGCGTTATTGCGGCAGGGTCAGCTGTCTGAGCCGCAGGCGAGTTCTGGCCCTGCCGCAATGCTTTTAGCCATCTCACGGAACCTTAGTTGTATCCCCCGACGGAGTCCTTGCCCGGGCCGATATCCTCTCCCTCTGGCGTACGGTGTTCTCTCCACCTTCCGGAACCAGCAATATCCCCCCGACGGAGTCCCTGCCCGACCTGATATCCTCTCCCTCTGGCGTCCGCTTTTCTCTCCCACCTTTCTCCCCACAAAAAAAGCAGGAAGCTCCGCACACTCCCTGCAAACTCTCACACAAACCAAAATCCTCACACCCAAGCCAAAAGAAGCCCCATCTACTTCATATTCGCAAACCTCTCCACAGCCTTAGTAAAATTCTCAATCGTCTTATCCGCATCCCCATGCTCAATACCATCTCTCACACAATGCTGGATATGCCCCTCAAGCACAACCTGCCCAACCTTATGCAAAGCCGACTTCGCCGCATTGATCTGAGCCAAAACATCCTCGCACGGAATATCCTCATCCACCATCCGATCGATCGCCTGCACCTGCCCAACGATCTTCTTAAGTCTCCTGTGAAGGTTCTCCGAGTCCATACACTGCTTCATACTATTACCTCCAATATCAAAAATCACAGTCAGCAGACATCCGCGCTCCAAAGCCACCAACTGTCCCTGTCACTTTTATATTAAAGAACCCACCCCACCTTGTCAAGTTTTTCACCACACCACACAAAAAGACACCCAAACACACCCTCACTCATCACAAACCGCAATCCCCTCCCGGACCCGCTCCGTAAGACTGTCTCCACCCTTACGATACCAAGCTTCCACAAAAGAATCAAAAGAACTCACAGGCATCCTCCCCATAATAATCTGGATAAATGCATTCTTCTCCAGCAAACGCAAAGTCTGAGGAATCTCCCCGTCACCATCCCCCAGATACTTTTTCTCCGGAGCACGGTAATTCGCATCCACCAAAAGCCCCACCGCTGAGATCCTGGACTTGTACGCCGCCCAGGCCTCCACCGAAGGCACATCCGCCTCGAGATATTCCTTACACGCATCAAAATAAGAAACCTCAATGGCACTGAGATCCTCCCTCGTCTTCGCATCACCAGAACTGTAGAGAACCTCACGGATATGCTTTGTCACTATATAGGTAGCCTCATTATAATCCACATTGATCATCAGCGGACGCGCTGTAGGATCCACATTCAGTGCAAAATAAGTGTTCATCTCATCCGCATCCTCTGCCTCATATCTGGAATGATCAAACAACACACTCAAAATCTTCATTGCAATCTCCGGATGCTCATACCCTTTACGCACAACTACATATTTATTATCCCGAAACGTAGAATATACCTCCACGGTCCGCTTTGCATCCGCAGTCAGATAATACGGCTCCCAGTCCGCCTCTTTATTCTTCCGGTACTCATCCATAAGGGGATTATTGGGCGTCCACCAGAGGCCGAAAAACGCTCCGCACTTTCCATTCACCACAAGATCCCGGATATTATTCTGTGCACGCAGAGCAAAATCCGGATCCAGAATCCCCTGCTTATAAAGCTCCCTTAAATACCCCAGAGCCTCCTTTGTCTCCTCCGTCAGTGAACCGTAGACAATTTCTCCATCTGCATTTTTGATCCACTGCTGGGGATACGCACCGAACATTTCAAACACAGAATCCACCGAATAGCTGGTACTGACCGTACCCACAAGCCCCGGATCACAGACAAGACCCACAGGATCTTCGCCCTCTTCTGCACCCATCCGGTTCTCCTGGAATGCACGGATCACAGAAAACGCCTCGTCCAGGGTCTTCGGCTCTTTCAGTCCCAATTGTTCCATCCAGTCACGTCTCAGCCACAAAAGCTGCGGTCCGTCATCAATCGCAGTCTCCGGAAGCGCAAACAGCTTCCCGTCAAATGTTCCAGATGCCAGAAGCTCTTTTCCATAACTTTCATACATCTCCTGTATCTTATCGGAAGCACAGCTTTTGTATACTTCCGTCAGATCTTCAATCAGATCATTTTCAACCAGTTCTTCCAGAGTCTCCCTGTCCGACACCAGAAAAATATCCGGAAGATTCCGGTCTTTGACCAGGATGTTCAAAGCTTCGTCATACCGTTCCTCACTCTCCATAAAAACATTCTTATTCTGAATATTCAGTGTCTTTTTCAGATACCGGGTATATGCGTTATCCTCATAAGTCTGCCCGTCCGGAAGATTAGAATTATTAGCCCCTTTCATCTGTCCCAGAGTATAGGTTACAAGCTCCGGATATCTCCCCAGAGGCGAGGTTTCTGCCTGTTCCCAGCTCTTACGGTTCTTTTCAGGCAGAACATCCACATCTGTTTTTTTCATTTCTGAAGTTTCAAAAGAACACCCCGTCAAAAGTGTCAGGCTCAGTAACATACTCAGAAACACCACTGTTTTTCCCAGACTAAGTCTCATCTTTTTTCACCTCTTTCGGGATCCTCATATCAACGCTTGTCCCCTTACCTACCTTGCTCAGGATCCGGATGGCATATTTTTCTCCATATAAGATACACATACGGTCATTGACATTTTTAAGGCCATAGCCTTTTGCCTGATATGTGAGCAGCTTTTCTGCCTGCTCCTGCTCCATGCCTATTCCGTTATCTTCAACCCGGATCACTACATCCCCATTCTCTTCAAAGAAATAAAGCTTCAGAAGCTTTTCCCCTTCCTCCTTCACATCCAGGCCATGCTCCAGAGCATTCTCAACGATAGGCTGCAGGGCAAGCTTCGGAACCAGCTCCTGCTGCACAGATGGATCGATCTTCCACTCCACCTTAAAATCATTGTCATGCATGATCAGCTGGATTTCCAGATAAGCTTCAATATTCCGGATACAGGTTTCCACAGTTACCATATCTGCTCCCTTACTGAGTGCTGTCCGGTAAAATGTAGACAATGCCAGAGTCACACGGCTGCTCTCCTTCTGTCGGCTCTTAATCGCCATCCAGTTTATAATAGAAAGGGAATTATAAAGAAAATGTGGATTGATCTGGGCAGTCAGCGCTTTCAGTTCAAATTCCTTCAGGGCAATCTTGTTTTCATACACTTCTTCAATCAGTCGATTGATCTCATCCATCATATGGTGAAAGCTTCTCACCAGCTGTCCTACCTCATCTCCGGAATCACTGTAAACCGTAACTTCACGACTTCCTTGGTTCACCTGTTCCATATTTCTGGTAAGCTGCTCGATCTTTCTTGTAAACAGCTTGGAAAACGTCATTCCCAGCACAATGATGATCACAACACAGAAACCGATCAGTGGGATCTCACTGATCAACACTTTTGAAACCGAGCTCTCGATCACAGCCGGAGGTTTGTAAAAATAATAGGTCCACCTTGTTTCATGTCCGCTGCTGCTGACGTAGGTATATTCTTCCCTCAGACGATCCAGCTTTTTTGCAGTTTCCTTCTGTGCGGAAATATCACTGGCTGCCAGATTTTCTCCATGATAAACGATATTTTGCTGATCATCCACCACAAAGCCTCCGGAATTCCGTTCAATGATATTAGCCAGCGGCTGGAATACTTTTCCGTAATCCAACGAAATACAGAGCACAGCCTCCCTGATCTTACCATCATATATTTCCCGGACTGCCGCGATCTGACGATTATCCCGGTCCACGATCCACTGAACCGTCACATTGTTCTTTAATTTGTCACTCCACCATTCCTCATCCACCTCTGAAAGTGGAGCCAGGGTATATTCATGGCGCACAGGAATGCTTTCTGCAAAAAGCTGTATCCCAAGAATTGCTTCGTGGTAGGATTGCGGCACTGTCAGCAGCGGATCCACAACTTCCGTATACTGTTCATATGCAGTATAACGGTCCATATCTTTATTGAAGATCACCTCCTGGATTTCCGGAGAATAGGTGAGATAATTCAACAGACTGGCATAAATCTCGATCTGCCCGTCAATACTTTCCCTGGTCTGCTCCAGAATGGAGTACATATCCTCCATCTCATTTTTCCGGACAAGACTGCTCATACGGCTGTGACTATATAATGCCAGCACAGTCATCGGAACCAGTGATACTACCACAAGCAGGATCGTCAGCTTGTACCGGTATTTCATATCATTATACTTCTTCAGAAGCCTCTTCATCCTCATTGTTTCCTTTCCGATAGGATTCCGGACTGCTTCCGTAATATTCCCGGAAGCTCCGGCAGAAATACGAAGAATTGGCAAATCCTACCTGCTCGCTGACCATGGCTACCTTCATGTTGGTGGTACGGAGAAGCTCCTTGGCCTTTTCCATTCGGAATACACGGATAAAACGGTTCAGGTTCATTCCAGTCTCCTTCTTGAAGATAAAGCTGAGATAGCCGGAAGAAAGATATACTTTTTCTGCCAGCGTTTCCAGGTTCAGATCTTCCGCATAGTGATTGTAAATATAATTTTT
Organism: Blautia sp. MCC269; assembly: GCF_018785655.1. Classification (NCBI taxonomy): domain Bacteria; kingdom Bacillati; phylum Bacillota; class Clostridia; order Lachnospirales; family Lachnospiraceae; genus Blautia; species Blautia sp. MCC269. The sequence goes on from NZ_WQQE01000038.1 coordinate 4,508, forward strand.
TACTGCTGCCACCTCATCTCGGGATTCGCTCATGGAGCGGTCCAGGAACTCTTCGTACTGGCGGATATTTTTTTCTGTAACCTCAATGATCTCCTGAATGGTAGAACAGCCATACAGATGATCCACTTCCAGATCCAGCCTGTGCTCTCCGGCAAAACGATTCTCCTGAAACAGTTCTCTTATCACATTGGAAAAAACAAATTTCACATACATGGCCGAAAACTGGGTATTGGACTGATATTTGGATGCCAGGCTGCGGAAATGGCTCCACAGCTGCTTCACATCCTTTCTGGAAATATCTTCTGAGATTTTTTCCATAAGTCTGGAATCCTGCTCCTCTTCTCCGGTATTTTTTTCCTCATCTTCCTCGCTGGTGTAGACATGAATATCCGGATGATAAAATTTTTCTTCCATCTGCTGCTCCAGCTGTTCCATGATTTCCGGCAGTTCCTGATATCCGTCAAAACGCCGGCTTACAGCCAGATGAAAGCGAACAGGATGAAGGCGCTTCAGAAGATTATAGACATTTTTTGCCACAAGGACATAATCACAGTACACATCCTTAAAAAGAAGCAAAGACTGACGGCCATTAAGATTCAAATAGAAGAAAGAACGGCGAAGCTCTTCCCGGATCTCAAGGGGAACCTCATCACTGGCAGAATCAAAAAAAGCTTCATCCGATTCAATAAGAATTGCACAGTGCCACTGCTCCCAGACAGAAAAATCCACAATTCCTTCCGCTTCCTTCAGGCGCTCCTGATCCCCGGAATAAATATAGCCCAGCAGAAAATACTGCTGAAGAAAGCTCTTTTCTTTTATGGACTGCTGCTCTTTATTTTTCCGTGATGCGATCTCTTTCTGAATTTTCTGTATGGTGTCATGAAAGCGGTCCGGATCCACCGGTTTCAGCACGTAATCGGTCACACCATAACGGATCGCCTCCTGGGCAAAAGCAAAATCTCCATAACCGCTGAAAATGATAATTTCCAGATCCGGATATTCCTCCCTTGCTTTTTTTGAAAGCTCCAGACCATCCATATGGGGCATCTTGATATCTGTCAGCATCAGATCTACAGGATGCTTTCTCAATTCATTTAATGCCAGCTTGCCATTGGCTGCCTCATAAATTTCCCATTCACCTTCTTCCATGGACAGAAGAAATCGGATTCCCTCCCGTTCCAGTTTTTCGTCATCTACCACCAAAACTCTGTACATTCCCCACCTCGCCAAATATGGCCTGATCCACGTAAAGACACGCAGATCAGGCCGTTTTTCTTTCATTTTAACATTATTCAACTGATTTGTCAGCCCTTAACCGCTCCTGCAACCACACCTTCAATGATGTATTTCTGGCATGCAAGATAAAAGGCAATGATCGGAATGATGGAAAGTACCAGAACACCCATCATTGCTCCCATATCAATGGTTCCGTAACCACCTTTCAGGTACTGGATGGCAATGGAAATAGTCTTGTATTTCTTGATATCAAGTACCAGATACGGAAGAAGATAATCGTTCCAGATCCACATGGTTTCCAGGATCGCAACCGTTACACAGGTCGGTTTCATAACCGGAAGAACTACTTTAAAAAATGTCTGGATCGGGGTACAGCCATCGATCATGGCAGCTTCCTCGATCTCGATCGGAATGGATTTTACAAAACCGCTGAACATAAATACCGCAAGTCCTGCTCCATATCCAAGATAAATGATGATCAGTCCCCACGGAGTATTCAGCTTCAGAATGTTTGCGATCTTGGAAAGAGTAAACATTACCATCTGGAATGGTACGACCATGGAAAACAGACACAGCATGTACATGGTTTTTGTCAACGTGTTGGTAACACGGTTGATGTACCAGGCACACATGGAGGTACAGAGCAGAATTACCGCAACCGAAAATACTGTGATAAATAATGTCCATCCAAATGCCTGGAAAAATCCGGTTTTTGTAAGACCATTTACATAGTTTTCCAGACCTACGAACATTTTATCCGTCGGGATTGCAAAAGGATAACGGCTGATGTATGCTTTTTTCTTAAAAGAATTGATCAAAACCAGAAGAATCGGGAAAATATAAGCAACAGATACCACACTCAGGATCGCAGTCCACAGACCGCTGAATTTTACTTTTTTATTCATTACTGCTGTACCTCCTTACTTCTTGTGAGACGATTCTGGATCATGGCAATTGCTCCAACCAGGATAAAGAAGATCACGGCCTTCGCCTGTCCTACACCTTCCCATCCGGTACGTCCATAGAAGGTATTGTAAATATTCAGTGCAAGCATCTCTGACATATTGGAAGGCTCACCATTTGTAAGAGCAAGGTTCTGGTCAAAAAGCTTGAAGGAGTTGGTAAGTGTCAGGAAAGTACAGATGGTGATGGACGGCATGACCATAGGAATGATCACATTTTTCAGAAGCTGTCCTTTGTTTGCACCATCGATCTGTGCAGCCTCGATCAGCTCACCCGGGATATTCTGGATACCTGCAATGTAAATGATCATCATATATCCGATCTGCTGCCAGCACATCAGGATCACAAGGCCCCAGAATCCGTAAACAGAAGAATATGTAAGTGTTTTATTGATCTGAAGAAGCAGACCGTTTAACAGAAGCTGCCATACATAACCAAGGATGATACCACCGATCAGGTTTGGCATAAAAAATACGGTACGGAATATATTGGTTCCTTTGATCTTCTTGGTCAGAAGCAACGCAACTGCAAAACCGATCACATTGATCAGAACTACTGATACAACCGTAAATGCGGTGGTGTACCATAATGCATGTCCAAAGGTTCCATCCTCAGTAAAAATCTTCACATAGTTCTGTAATCCCACGAATTTTGCATCCGTTACTGTGGTAAATTTACAGAAGGAAAGATATACGCCCATGATAAAGGGAACGATAAATCCAATGGTAAATGCCAGCAGGGTAGGCAGGACAAAAACCGGAAAATACTTTTTCATCATCTTATTCTGCATGTTTTCTCTTCCTTTCTCCTGAGGATGCATCCTTCCCTACTTTACGCATCCTCCCTTCATTGAAAGAGGCAGGCGGAAACCGCCCACCCCTTCGTGATCACGTTTCAGTTATACCTTATCAGCCTTCATTTGCTGCTTTGTACTCTTTTGCCCATCCGTCAACAAATGCAGTTTTCACAGCATCCCACTCGCCGGTACCCTGTGCATACTCAAGCATTGCACTGCCGACCTGGTTTTTCCACTCTTCAGAAGGCATGGTTGTAAAGTTCCATGAAACCGGAGTTTTACCAGCTTTTACATATTCGTCGGCTGCTTTTACAAGCGGATTTGCAGACTCATAATTCTCATCAAAGGTCTTGAATGGTGTTGTAAATCCCATTTCCTGGCTTATAGATTCTCTTCCTTCATCACTTGTGATAACCCAGCTGAGGAAATCAAGAGTTGCCTGGATATCCTTCTCATCTGCTTTTTTGTTTACGCACCAGTAGTTCTCACTGCCTGTGCAAAGTCCCTGGTCCTCTTCACCATCAACACCAATGTAGATTGGAAGCATTCCCATATCCTCATCTGCTACTTCGTTATCTTTGATGTTATCATAAGCCCAGGTTCCATTCTGATAGAACACAGCCTCTCCAAGACCAAATTCAGCATTTGCATCATCGATAGTCTTGCTGGAAAGAAGGCTTGGCTCACAGGTAGAATCTGTGATATAAAGGTCAAACAGGTTCTTGAAGTTGTCAAGATAGGTTCCTTTGATCGCATCTGTGGATGTGATTCCGTCTTCTTTGTACTCATAATAGATTGGAAGGTTTGCAAGGTGTGTCTTGAAGCGCCAGTCACTGGAAGAATCAAAGCCTGCGGAAGTAAATGCACCGTCAACTCCAAGGTCATCTTTCTTAGCCTGGATATCATCTGCAACCTTCTTTAATGTCTCAAAATTGTTGATCTCATCTGCAGACTTGATCACAGCGCCATCCATCTCACAGTATTTCTTAAGAAGCGCTTTGTTGTAAATAATTCCATATGTTTCAATTACATAGGCGATACCGTCAACTGCACCGCTGTCATCCTTCAGTACGAAATCGTCACTCTCCACATTTTTGTAAACATCGCTGTCTTTCAGGTCATAGCAATAATCCTTCCAAGATGCAAGTCCAACCGGTCCGTTAACCTGGAACAGTGTCGGAACCTCATCCTTGGCCATCTCTGATTTCAGAGTAGACTCATAAGTTCCGGAAGCAGCTGTAACAACGGTAACCGGTACACCAGTCTCATCGGTGTATTTCTTTGCCAGGTCTGACCACTGATCTGCCTGCTCCGGTTTAAAATTCAGATAATAAACAGAGCCTTCACTGTCATCCCCTTTTGCCATAGCCGGAACTGCCGGGATCATGGTAGCTGCCATTAATGCTGCAAGACCAAATGCTGTTGCTTTTTTCATTCTCATAATCGTACCTCTCCTTTGCCTTATATGATATTCAATTTGTTTCGCGGATATGCTTAAAACGTCCATCTCGCATATTCCTGACCGATAAGCTTCAAATCAGCTTCTCGATTAACTTGATATTATTGTAAATTGAAGAGGTCATTTTCACTATATAAAAAAATCAAGAAACATGTTGATTTTTTTATATAGTGAAAATATTGATATTTTATCATGAAAAAAGAAGCCGGAACAGGCTTGCTCCCATTCCGGCTTCTTTCATATATTATTTTCGATTCATCATGCTTTATTGACAGATCCGAAAAGCTCCATTTTCTCTTTAACAGTAGCTTTGATTGCTTCTGCTCCAGGTGCAAGAAGCTTACGTGGGTCATATCCTTTACCCTGCTGATCTTTACCCTCTTCAATGTATTTACGTGTAGCTTCAGCAAATGCAAGCTGGCACTCTGTATTTACATTGATCTTGGAAACGCCAAGGCTGATCGCTTTCTTGATCATATCTGCCGGGATACCTGTACCACCGTGAAGAACAAGCGGCATATCTCCTGTCAGCTGCTGAATAGCATCCAGAGTCTCAAAGCTTAAGCCTTTCCAGTTAGCCGGATATTTTCCGTGGATGTTACCGATACCAGCTGCAAGGAAGTTGATTCCGAGATCTGCAACTCTCTTGCACTCCTCAGGATCAGCACACTCGCCCATACCAACAACACCATCTTCCTCGCCGCCGATGGAACCAACCTCTGCCTCAAGAGACATGTTGTGCTCAGCAACGATCTTAACCAGCTCTTTAGTCTTAGCTACGTTCTCATCGATCGGATAATGAGATCCGTCGAACATAATGGAAGAGAAACCAGCCTCAACACATTTCAGGCATCCATCATAGCTGCCGTGGTCAAGATGAAGAGCAACCGGAACAGTGATGTTCAGCTCTTCCATCATACCGTTAACCATACCTACAACAGTCTTATAACCTGTCATATATTTACCGGCACCCTCGGAAACACCAAGGATTACAGGAGAGTTAAGCTCCTGAGCTGTCTGAAGGATAGCCTTTGTCCACTCAAGGTTGTTGATGTTGAACTGACCAACTGCATAATGGCCTGCTTTTGCTTTTTTCAGCATTTCTGTTGCGTTTACTAACATGATAAAATCCTCCTAACCTGTATTAGGATACGGAAAAAACCGTGTCCTTTATATCCAACCGTACTCATAATAGCAGATTTCCTTTGGTAAGTCCAGTATTTTACCAAAAATGCTGGTGTTGTGAGAATTTTTATTTTTTTTGAGAAAAAGCTTGCAATTTTAAAAAATGTTATATATAATACACTTGTTGTTCACGGATGGATTCCCGAGTGGCCAAAGGGGGCAGACTGTAAATCTGTTGGCACCGCCTTCGAAGGTTCGAATCCTTCTCCATCCAGCGAATTTAGCTCTTACATCTTTGAGATGTAGGGGCTATTTTTTTGTGAAAAAGGAAACCGCAAAGGGGCACAAGGCCGCGCCCCTCTGCACACCCCTGGGCCTTTTTTAAGGAGTTCTTGGTTGTGGAGGACGGGAGGGTGTTGACTTTTGTCTGTATGCTTCGGTGTTGGACGTGGGACGCTGTGCCGAACTGGTTGCTGTATTCTTCGGTGTTGCATGTGAGGCGTTATGCCGATACAGCCACGTTTTCGCAATTCAGGACAGGACGCAAACGTCCGCTTCCGTCCTTTGCAGTTGGAGTTTCAGCCGGGGATGTGGCATCGGTTCGGGCTGTTGTGGAGGAGGTGTGATACTGCTTAGCCGGCTCACGGAGTCTTAGCAGTATCCGCCGACGGAGCCTTGCCCGAACCGATGCCACATCCCCGGCGTACACTTATTCCACTCCCCCAACGTACGTTCATTCCAAACACAGAAAAAGGCGGCCACCTCAAAACGAGACAGCCGCCTTTCCCTCACACATCATACATAGGAAATCGAAACATCGAAAAAAATTATTTATTAACTCTGTTAACCGTATTACCATCCAGAAAAGCCTTAATATTATCAACTGTAATATCCATAATTCTCTGTCTGGAAGCCTGAGCAGCCCAGGAAATATGAGGAGTAATAATGCAGTTCTTAGCCTTAAGAAGCGGGTTATCCCCCTTGATCGGCTCAGTAGAAACAACATCAAGACCAGCAGCATAAACCTTACCACTGTTCAGAGCATCCGCAAGATCCTGCTCAACAACCAGCTGACCACGGCTGTTGTTGATAAGGATAACACCATCCTTCATCTTCGCGATATTCTCTTTGTTGATCATACCCTCTGTCTCCGGGAAAAGCGGGCAGTGAAGGAAGATCACATCAGACTGTGCAAACAGCTCGTCAAGAGAAACATACTCAGCAAGTTTCGCACCAGCCTCACTCTGATAAGCATCATAAGCAAGAACCTTCATATCCAGAGCATTCAGAAGCTTGGCAGTAGCCTGTCCAATTCTACCAAGACCAATGATACCGGCAGTCTTTCCATAAAGCTCGATCATCGGATAATCCCAGTAGCACCAGTCATCATTATTCTCCCATTTGCCAGCCTTAACAGTCTCATCATGATGACCATAATGAGAACAGATCTCAAGAAGAAGACCAAGAGCATACTGACCAACGATCTGGGTACCATAAGTCGGAACATTCACAACCGGAATATCCTTCTCTTTTGCATAATTGTAATCAACAACATTGTAGCCGGTAGCCAGAACAGCGATCAGCTTCATGTTCGGGCACTTATCAATCGTCTCTTTGGAGATCGGAGTCTTGTTAATGATAACAATCTCAGCATCACCGATACGCTCAGCGATCAGCGGAGACTCCTCATAGGAAGTTCTGTCATAAACCGTAACATCTCCAAGCTCTTTTAATGCGTCCCAGCTTAAATCTCCAGGGTTCTCTGTGTAGCCATCCAATACAACAATCTTCATATTCGTACTCACCTTTCTTAAAAAAATTTTTGTGGTATGTATGATTAATTATTTCCGTTCAGTCGTTCATCCAGAGCATTCATTTCATTCAGCTCACGGATATACAGATCCTGGGCAAGATCCAGGCTCACCTCAATAAAACGGATCTTCTGTCCAGGCCGGGCCTGGGCAATCTTTGCAAAATCCACCGTGATCACAGTACCGATCTTCGGATAGCCGCCTGTACTCTGACGGTCAGCCAGCATGATGATCGGCTGTCCGTTTAACGGAACCTGGATCGATCCCATGGAAATACCATCTGTATTAATATTACCATCACCGGCATGCTCTACCGGTTCTCTCTCAATACGGCATCCCATACGGTCAAACTCATTGGTAATGGTACCGCTGTACCAGAAAAACTTGCGGACACCCTCTTCTGTAAACTCATTCTCCTGAGGTCCCAGAACCACGCGGAGAACCACTTCATCTGAAGGATAAACTTCCGCCGGCACATGACGAAGCTCCATATTCGGAAGTTCTGTCTTCGGTGCTGTAAACTCGATGGTATCACCTTTTTCCAGCTTTCTTCCCTCAACACCACCAATGTGGTTACGAAGCAGTGTAGACTTGCTTCCCATTACAAGGGGGATATCCAGGCCGCCTGCAAAAGCGATATATCCACGGCTTCCATTTCTGGCACCTGCAAACATCAGCTTCTGGCCTTTTTTTACAAGAACTGCCTTATACATCGGAAAAGGCTGTCCATCCAGCATCGGTGTCAGATCTCCACCTGTCACCGCTATGATATTATCACTGGTAAAAGTAAGGGTTGGTCCGATAAAAGTCATCTCCAGAGCACCCTCTGTTTTTTTATTGCCTACCAGCAGATTGGCAATGTGGAAAGCTCTCGGGTCCATGGCACCGGATGTTGAAACACCAAATGCCTGATTTCCGAATCTTCCCTCGTCCTGAACAGTGGTCAGGATTCCGCCGTTTTCAACTGTAATTCCCATATCATGACCTCCGTTCTCAACCGTTATCCTGTGGTGTATAGGTTTTCACTTTATAGGTACCGTTTTCCACGTCTCTTCGGATCTGATCATACTCTGCTTTTGTGACAGGAACATGTTTTACCCAGTCACCGGCACGTACAAGGAACGGATCTTCCTTTGCAAAATTGCAGATATCAAGAGGTGTGCTTCCGATAATATTCCATCCACAAGGCTGCTCAAAAGGAATAAAATCAGACAGTGCCAGCTGAACTACGATGGATCTCGCCGGGATCTTCACTCGCGGAGAAGTTCTTCTCTTAAAGCTGAACGGCTCATCAAATCTGGCCATATACGGATGTCCCGGTGCAAAACCAAGCATATATACATAGTACTCATGCTGGGAATGCTTGCGGATGATCTCCTCCGTAGTAGTATTCTCAAGCTCTGCACAGTACTCCAGATCCGGTCCGGTCTCGCCGCCATAATAAACCGGGATCTCTTTTACAACTTTTTTGGTTGTTGTGGAAACTTCGTGCATGTCTGCAATTCTCTTCTCCAGTTCTTCCACCAGTTTGGAATAACGGATCACCTCCGGGCGGTAATGTACGATCAGCGCACAGTAGGTAGGAACTGTTTCCACCATGCCTTCAATTGGAGATTCTTTTAATTTTTCATCCAGCGCACGTACCTTGGCATTGACTTCAAGGCTGATCACGCTGCCGAATTCAACGGAAACTGCTCTGTCTCCTGCGATCAGGAACTTCACATCCATTCAGATATACCTCCGTTCTTTATTTGACAAAAAGGCCCGTCATACGTGGTGACAGACCTTCCTGCATGTATCTTTTATTCGGTTAGTCTACAAATTCAAATCCGACTTTTTTGAGAGCTTCGTCAACCCATGGACGTGGCCACTCACCACGTGTCAGGATTCCCTCAAGCTGTTTTTCCTCGCCTGCATGATACTTTCTTGCGATCTCTGCAAGCTCTGCTGTATGCTCGTCTGGTTTGATTGCCAGAAGTCCGTCAGAGTCTCCGACGATGATATCACCAGGATTGATCACGATTCCTGCGAAAGATACCGGGAAATTCATCTCTCCCGGGCCGTTTTTGTATGGTCCGTTAGGTGTGATGCCTTTTGCATATACTGGGAAATCCATCTGGCTTAATGTGTAGCTGTCACGAACACATCCGTCGATGATGATTCCTGCGATTCCTCTGGATTTTGCGTAGTTGCTCATGATCTCACCGCAAAGTGCTCTGCTCATGCTTCCTTTGTTTGCAAGAACGATAACATCTCCTGGCTGAGCCATATCCAGAGCTTTGTGGAACAGAAGGTTATCTCCTGCCGGTGCGTTTACTGTAAATGCGGTTCCCAGAAGTCTTGCCTTCGGGTTCAGTGGATAAATGCTGGAGTCTACAGCAGCGATCCTTCCACAGTTATCATCAATATTTGCAACCGGAATTCCACGGAATGCTTCTACTAATTCTTTTGACGGTCTTTCAAAGTTTCGTCTGATTCTACATCCTAATGACATATGAAAACCTCTCTTCTTTTGATTTTCTTTTTAAGTTGTATTTATCATATCATACAAGCTTCCTATTGAATAACGAATAATTTCTCTGTATAATATAAATAATTTTTATATTACTGAAACTTACTCAATTCTTATAGACAATACCAAAGAAAAGGAGCTGTTCCTATGAATCTTGCTGAAATCGAAACCTTTCTCACCATCGTAAATACCAAGAGCATCACCCGTACAGCGGATCTTCTTTTTCTTTCCCAGCCTACGGTCAGCCACCGGCTCACTTCTCTGGAAAACGAGCTTGGTTTTCCCCTTGTGATCCGTCAAAAAGGTCACAAACAGGTGGAACTGACTGCCAAGGGAACGGATTTTATCATCCTTGCGGAACGCTGGATGTCCCTCTGGAAAGAAACCATGGAGCTGCAGCGCAACCAGGATTCCCTGCTTCTTACCATCGGATGTACCGACAGTCTGAATGTAGCGGTTTTTGCTCCGCTGTATGACCGGATCTTAAATGAGCAGACCAAGCTGGATCTGAACATCGAATCCCATCACTCCTCAGAGCTTTACGGGCTCCTCGGTGAACACAGCATTGATATCGGATTTGTTTACCACAAATTGCATTACAAGAACATCATAACAGAAAAAATCTTCGAAGAAAAGCTTTATCTGGTGCAGTCAGACCAGCCATCCATTCCGGCACCTTCCGTACATACCGATGAGCTCGATCCATCCCTGGAACTTTTCTTAAGCTGGGATGATAATTACCAGATCTGGCACGACCGATGGCTTTCTTCCGCATCCAGGCCTCACATTGCAGCTGATACCATCACACTTCTTGACCGCCTCTGGAAAAAGCCGGGAAACTGGATGGTTGCACCTCAGTCCGTGATCCTGGAGCTTTCCCACTACCGGCCGATTTTTATCAGCGAGCTGAAAAACACGCCGCCGAACCGTGTATGCTACAAAATCAAGCATAAATATCCGAAATCCACAAGCAAGCGTGCCGTGGAATTCTTTGAAAATGCTCTGGATGAATTTCTTTCAGAATCCACCCCGTCCTTCCCCATCGGTCAGGTATGGGAACGACAGAAATAAAAAAACGGCAAGCATAAGTCGGCTGGGAACCTTCTTAGCTTTACCGTTTCTTCTTATATATTATTTATACCAGGATTTTTCATCCACCGCTTTTCGCCACAAAAAGCGGTGGATATTTTTTATTTCATTATTTGTTTTTCAGTTCTTCCACTGCTTTTTTGATTCTTGCACATGCTTCCTGAAGATCCTCATAGCTGCATGCGTAGGAAATTCTTAAGTATCCCTCTCCCTCGGAACCGAATGCGGAACCAGGTACCAGAGCGATTTTTGCATTGTCAAGAAGGTACTCGGCAACTTCCATGGAAGTCATTCCAAGGCTCTTGATATTTACGAAGATGTAGAACGCACCATGTGGATTGTTGCAGCTGATTCCGTCGATCTCGTTCAGTGCTTTTACCACATAATCTTTTCTTCTCTGATACTCTTTTCTCATTGCCTCAACATCTTCTGCACAGTCGCTTAATGCGGTAAGTGCTGCTTCCTGTACGAAAGAAGATGCACAGGTAACGGTATACTGATGAACACGTACACAAGCCTGGATAATTCCAACCGGTGCACACAGATATCCAAGTCTCCATCCTGTCATGGAGTAAGCTTTTGAGAAGCCTCCTAATGTGATGGTTCGCTCTTTCATTCCCGGAAGGGATGCGATGCTTACGTGCTCAGTTCCATCATATACAAGCTGGCTGTAGATCTCATCTGCAATCACAAGAAGATCATGTTTGATGGCGATCTCACTTAATTTCTCAAGTGTCTCTCTGGAGAATACACCACCGGTCGGGTTACTCGGGTTAACAACTACAATCATCTTTGTTTTGTCTGTGATCTTGGACTCCATCTCCTCAAAGTCGATCTGATAATCATTCTCCTCTTTCAGGCTGTATGTTACAGGAACTGCGCCAAGTGCTGACGGAACATGGATGTAGTTCAGCCATACCGGGTTCGGAACAAGGATCTCATCTCCAGGATCCAGGAAAGCGTCCATGGATGCAAAAGTAGCTTCACCAACACCTACGGTTACAAGGACTTCAGATGCCTCATAATCTGTACCATGGTTCTCGTTCTCCCATTTTGCAATGGCTTCTCTCAGTTTCGGGATACCATAGTTGGATGTGTAAAATACATGTCCTGCTGCAAGGCTCTCATTTGCTGCTTTTTTGATCTTCTCCGGTGTATCAAAATCCGGACGTCCGATCTCCAGGTGAATGATCTTCTCTCCTGCCTGCTGCATTTTGTTTGCTTTTTCCATTACTGCACGGATACCGGAAAACGGAAGGCATTCCATTCTTTTCGCTGTCTTGTACTCCATATTCATTTCCTCCTGAACCCTTTTATTTTTCTGCGGATATTCCGCTGTTTTTACTGCATTTAATATTTAAGCGTATAGCTGATGTCTCAACTATACGCTTAAATGGTATCATCGTAGTAATATTAAGTCAATTTAATAATTTGTATGTATAATATTAAGACTTTTTATATTTACTTACGCGTTATATTTGGTTTCGTCAAGCTCATTTTCTTTCTTGTTAACGATAACGTTGACTGTTGCGTCACCGATTACGTTAAGTGGAAGAAGCGCCATCTCAACCGGACGGTTGATCGCTACAACCAGTGCATATGCGATCATGCAGAGATCAGATGTCCAGCCCATACCGGAAAGGATCGTTACGATCAGGGTTGTACCTGCGATCGGGATTGCCGGGCAGCCCATTGCCGCACAGATGGAAAGGAATGCGACTGTGATCAGGTTTGCAGGTGTGATGTCGATTCCGGATGCTGTTGCGATAAATGTTACTGCAAACATATGCATAACTGTTGTTCCGTTCATGTTGATGGTCATACCTGTAGGAAGTACAAAGCTTGTGATCTCCTTAGAGCATCCAAGCTCATCAAGACATGTTCTGGTGTTCAGTGGAAGGCATGCTGCGGAAGAGTTTGTGGAGAATCCGAATACACCGACCTTTGCAATCTTCTTGAGGAATTTTATCGGGCTTAAGCCTGTTGTGAGGCCGATACCGATCGGATAAAGCGTAACTACAAGTACAAACAGTGTCAGCATAGCACCTACAATGTAAGCGGCTGCCGGTGCCAGATACTCTGCTCCGTAGATTGCGAATGTACGGGAGATCAGGCAGAAGATCGCAACAGGACCAACCTTGTTGATCAGGAATGTAAGGTACAGGTTAATGATGTCGCTGAAATTTTCAAGAACTTTTTTCAGAGGATCTACCTTATCACCAAGTGCGTTCATGCAAAGTCCGAGAACAATTGCTACTACTACAACTGCAAGGATACTGTTGTTGCTGCTAAATGCGGTTCCGATGTTGGACGGAACTGCTGTTACGATCGTTGCAAGCGGGTTAAACTGATCCAGTGTTGCAGCCTCTGTAACTGCCTCTGCCGGAAGCTTAACATTGAAGAAGCCTGCGGATTTCATTGCAAATGCAACGATACCTGCGATGCATGCGCCTACTACATAGAAACAGAAGAATCCGATCAATGTACGTCCTGCGATTCTTCCCAGCTTGGAAGAGCTGGAGATACTGCACATTGCAAGGCTTAAGGATACAAGTACCAGCGGTACGATTGCCATCTGCAGTCCTCTCATGAACAGCTGTCCGATAATGTAGAAGAGACCGATAGAATGGAAGCCCTGATCTGCTGTGATATCCTGGAACAGAAGTGCATTGATCACGTTCCATGTTCCCTCAGACATCTGCTGTTTCAGAAGCATAAATCCAAGTCCTACGACCAGACCGCCGACCAGAGCGATCATCATGTTTCTTACTATGTTGTTCTGTTTTTTCTCTTTTGCCATAGTTTCCACCCTTTCCTTTCTTATCCTAAAAAAGTACACATTTTCATATAAAAAGAGCCGGACAAATCAACGCAGTAATCCCTTGTATTAAATCTCCTTTGATTTATCCGGCATTCTATCTCTCATGTGAATGTACTTTATTTAGTTTTTATAAGTGTTTGATCTCAATACCTTCTTCTGTGAATTTCTCACGGATCTTCTGTACAAAAGCAAGTGCTTTTGGTCCGTCTCCGTGTACACAGAGTGTGTCACCCTTGATGTCAAGCTCTTTTCCGTTGATGGATGTGACTTTACCTTCTTTGATCATCTTCACGCATCTTTCGATGGCAATGTTCTCATCTGTGATCATGGATCCCTCCATCTTTCTCGGTACAAGAGAAAGATCATCCATGTATGCACGGTCTGCAAAGATCTCGGATGCTGTACGGAGTCCCTTGCTCTCAGCGATATCACCGAGAACTGCTCCTGCACAGTAGTAAACGATCAGATCTTTGTCATACTCACAGATTGCCTCGCAGATTGCGGTGGAAATGTCCTCGTCATACTGGCAGGCATTTCCCATTGCTCCATGTGGAGCTACATGCTGAAGCTTCATTCCATAACTTTTTGTGAATGCAGCCAGTGCTCCGATCTGGTATCTGACGTAATTCTTAACTTCATCATGAGAGAGAACCATCTTTCTTCGTCCAAAGCCAAGAAGATCAGGATATCCAGGATGGGCTCCAACCATAACGCCACGTTCCTTTGCCATGCGGACTACCTTATCCATTACCATTGGATCGCCTGCATGCCAGCCACATGCTACATTTGCTGTTGTGACATATTTAATGATCTCTTCGTCTCCGCCCAGCTTGTATGCGCCAAAGCTCTCACCCATGTCACTGTTTAAGTCAATACTGTACATGTTGCTACCTTCCTTTCTTTTCTTTACTTGTTGAAAGTATAACATGTTAAACAAGAATAATAAAATAGATTATTTTTTCAGAATATATTAATATTTTCTATATTTCTTTTGTAATAGATTTTACATTTCTTTTATTCTTTTTAGAAAAAGATATTGACATCCGATAAAACATATGCTTAAATAGTCATATGAACATTCAATCATATATTCATATAAATTTCAAGGAGATTTCATATGGAAGAGAAATTAGAGAAGAATTCCATGGAGTCCACGGATTCCTGTGGCTGCGGTTGCGGCCACGACCATCACGATGAACATGAGCATGCGGAACATGCACATGAAGAACACCATCACCACGATGATGAGCATTGTGGATGTGGCTGCGAGGATCATGATCACGAGCATGAACATCATCACCATCATCACGACGATGACCACTGCGGCTGTGGTTGCGAGGATCATGATCACGAGCATGAACATCATCATCATCATCATGACCACGAACATCACGAGCATGAGCATCACCATCATCACGATGACGAACACTGCGGTTGCGGCTGCGGGGATCACGACCACAACCACGAGCATCACGAGCACTCCCACAGCACAGCATCCGCAAAACGTGTCTACATCCTGGAGAACCTGGGCTGTGCTCACTGTGCTTCCAAGATGGAGGAACAGATCCAGCATCTTGACGGCGTAGAAAGTGCGACTATCACTTTCGCCACCAAACAACTTCGCTTAAACGCAGCCGACCCGGATGCTCTGTTACCACAGATCCGCAAAATCTGTACTTCTATTGAATCCGAAGTCAAAGTTGTTCCGAGAGATCCAAAGCCATCCGCTTCTGCTGACGTAACAACCAAGATCTACCTTCTGGAAAACCTGGGCTGCGCCCACTGCGCTTCCAAGATGGAAGAACAGATTGCAGATCTCGACGGCATCTCCGAAGCTACCATCACTTTTGCCACCAAGCAGCTTCGTGTCACCGCAAAGAATCCGGACCGTTATCTTGACCAGATCCGCAAGATCTGTACTTCCATCGAATCCGAAGTTGTAGTAAAAGAAAAAGATCCGAAGCCAAAAGCACAGACAGCTACATCTGAAACTCACGCAGCCAGCAAAAAGGAAACTTTTTCCAAAGAAAAGATCGACACGATCTGCATTATCATCGGCGCGATCCTCTTTGTTGCCGGCGAAATCATGGAACATAAAGGATTTGCAACGACTGCCACTCTTCCGGTATTCGTAATCGCATATCTGGCACTTGGCGGTGTGATCGTCGTAAAAGCAGCCAAAAACATCTCCCATGGACAGGTTTTCGATGAAAACTTCCTGATGAGTGTTGCAACCCTCGCTGCTTTTGCTATCAATGATTCTGCTGAAGCTGTAGGCGTTATGCTCTTCTACCGTATTGGTGAGCTGTTTGAGGAAAAAGCTGTTGAGCGAAGCCGTGGACAGATCATGGACGCCGTTGACCTCCGCCCGGAAGTTGTAAATCTTATTGTTGGCGATGACATTCAGGTAATCCCATCTGAGGAAGCTCAGGTTGGTGATGTTCTTCTGGTCCGCCCTGGCGATCGTGTTCCTCTTGACGGCGTGATCCTTGAAGGAAGCAGCCGTATTGACACATCACCGATCACAGGTGAACCTGTACCAGTTGCTGTAAACAGGGGTGACGAGATCACTTCCGGATGTGTAAATACCTCCGGCCAATTAAAGATCCGCGTGGAAAAACCTCTCGAGGAGTCCATGGTAACACGTATCCTGGATTCTGTGGAAAATGCAGCAGCAAGCAAACCGAAGATCGACCGTTTTATCACACGTTTTGCAAAAGTATACACTCCTTGTGTTGTAGGAATCGCTGTTGCAACAGCACTGATTCCATCCCTTGTAACCGGAAACTGGCATTACTGGATCTACACAGCCATCACCTTCCTGGTAATGAGCTGCCCATGTGCTCTTGTACTTAGTATCCCGCTTGCATTCTTCTCAGGCATCGGTGCCGGTTCCAAGAAAGGAATCCTGTTCAAAGGCGGCCTTTCCATCGAGGGATTAAGCAACCTTGGCGCTGTAGTTATGGATAAAACCGGAACCATCACAGAAGGTAACTTCCAGCTTCAGAAAGTTGTAACTGCCGGTAAATATAACGAAAACGAACTTCTTTCCATGTGTGCAGGCTGCGAGCAGAACTCCACACATCCGATTGCAAACAGTATTGTAGCTGCCGCAAAAGAACGCGGAATCCAGTTTGAAAAACCGATCTCTCTGGAAGAAATTTCCGGACATGGAATTGTCGCAGAAATGTCGGAGGGAAAAGTTCTCTGTGGAAACCGCAAGCTGATGGATAAATTCGGCGTCACCATCGGAGAATTAAAAGAAGCCTCTTACGGCTCTGAAGTATTTATGGCTGTAAACGGAACTTTTGCAGGATATATGCTGATCTCCGATACTATCAAACCAGATGCAAAAGAAGCCATTGCTTCCCTGAAAAAACTCGGTCTTCACACAGTTATGCTTACCGGAGATTCCGAAGACAGTGCAAAGGCCGTAGGAAAAGATGCCGGAATCGATGAAATCTATGCCAAACTTCTTCCGGAAGATAAGCTCAATGCCCTGAAAAAAGTCCGTGAGGCACACGGAACGGTTATGTTTGTCGGCGACGGAATCAATGACGCTCCTGTTCTTGCTGGCGCTGATGTAGGCGCAGCCATGGGAAGTGGTGCAGATGTTGCGATCGAGGCTGCAGATGCTGTATTTATGAATTCCAATGTAGACGCTATCCCGCAGTCCATCGCCATTGCGCGGAACACAAACCGCATTGCATGGCAGAACGTGGTATTCGCCCTTGTGATCAAGATCGCAGTTATGATCCTTGGTCTTGCCGGACACGCAAACATGTGGATGGCCGTATTTGCAGACACTGGTGTTGCCATGATCTGCGTGCTGAATTCCATTCGTATCCTGTATAAAAAATAAAGAATTTGACCGGTGCGGTTTTTTCAGCTACAATAGAAGTTAATAGTTTGGAGGATACGCAAATGAAGAAACCACATATTGATTACCCGATCAATGATGATACGCTGTATCGGCTCGCCGACCTTTTTAAGGTCTTTGGTGATCCTACCAGAATCCGTATCCTGTATGCGCTTTCTGTAGAAGAGCTTTGTGTGCAGGACATTGCCGACCGGCTTTCCATGACACAAAGTGCCATTTCTCATCAGCTTCGTGTACTGAAACAGATGTCACTGGTCAAATTTCGAAGAGATGGAAAAACAATCTTCTACTCCCTGGCAGACAGCCATGTAGCCACCATCATGAATCAGGGTCTGGAACATGTAACAGAAGAATAAAACATAAAAAAACAGTCAAAAAAGCCGATCCTCTTTCCAGCAATGGAAAGAACAGATCGGCTTTTTTATAAACAGCGTTCAATTCTGACGCTTTTTATTCATTTACACAGTTAATCGCATCTACCGTCTTCCTGTACTCAGAAGAAACTTTCTCAAGCATTTCCGGAAGCTTTGCGGCATCCGGATTGCCGCCTCTGAGCTCTTCTGTCAGATCACTGGAAACTTTAAACAGCTGCGTAAATCCAAGATTTGCACAAACACCCTTTAATGTATGGGCGGCACGGAAAGCTTCCTCATAATCTGCTTTGTCCATAGTCTCTACAAGTGTCTGATAACTTGGATCATCAAGAAATTTCCGGGCAAATTTTTCAACCAGCATTTTGTTTCCCGCAAAACGTCCAAGCACCTCTTCATAATTGCTTTCAATTGCACTGTAGCACTGCTCAATTGTCATAGTATATTTCTCCTTTCCATCAGGCATCCTCCGTATTTTTACGGTCCGTTTCCTGAACTGTGCATTATTTATACTTATGCCTTGCTCTGTGATGAAGTACCATCGCTCCGTATGCAGGCATTCTCACATGGAGAATTCCCGCATCTGCAATATATTCTTCCGGCATTTCCGTATAGCCTTCTCTGGAAGAAAGCATCAGCCGCTGAAAAGCTGTTGCTTCTTTCCGGCTTACACCGGTTTTCCAGGCTGTTACTCTCACATCTCTCTCATAATCCTGATTATTGAGGATCACAATGATCTGCTCCGAATCAGAAAAACGGCCATAACTTAAGCCCTGATGATCGTTCCACAGAAATTCCAGGGAACCTTTTGCAAGGAGCGGATATGCCTTGTGTATACAGATCATCCGTTTATGGAAATCCAGCATCTCAAGATCTTCTTTTCCCCAGGGATAGGTTCTGCGGTTGTCCGGATCTGTAAAGCCACACACGCCGGCCTCATCCCCGTAATATACCGTAGGCGCGCCAGGCCACGTCATCTGGATCACAACTGCCTCTCTCATGATCGCAGGGTTGATACCGGCAGATGCCGCCTCTGCTCCCGCATAGGAAAGCCTTCCTACCCTGTGGTTGGTTCTTGTCAGAAATCTGGAATGATCATGGTTGGAAAGCTCATTCATAGCACCGTAAAGAGCTCCCATATGCAAAGAGCGCATATGATGTTTCATGGCTCCGATAAAGGCCTCACTGTTACCATAAAGGTCCTCCCGGTACTCATCGCTGTGCTTCTCCATTCCGGTGAGGAACCAGGTTACAGGCTCCATAAAAGCGTCGTAGTTCATAACTGTATCCCACTCATCACCAAGAAGCCAGCTCTCCGGATTTCCGTAATGTTCCGCAAGGATCACCGCATTGGGATTGGCTTCTTTTACCGCCTTTCGGAACTCTTTCCAGAAGTGATGGTTAAATTCATTGCTGTGGCCCAGATCCGCTGCCACATCCAGTCTCCATCCGTCTACGTTATACGGCGGAGAAACCCATTTCCTGCCTACATCAAGGATCGTCTGACAAAGTTCCTCAGAGTCTTCATAATTCAGTTTCGGCAACGTATCGTGAGTCCACCAGCCGTCATAGGTAGGATTATACGGCCAGCGATTCTGATCCCGGAAACAGAAGAAAGAACGGTAAGGGCTGTCCGCCGAAACATAGGCTCCCTTTTCGTATCCTTCCTGGTTTTCATAGATCCGTTCTCTGTCCATCCATTTATTAAAAGATCCACAGTGGTTAAATACCCCGTCCAGGATCACTTTCATTCCTCTCCTGTGGATTTCTTCCACAAGTTCCCGGAAAAGCTCGTTGCTGGCCTTTAGATTCCGTTTATCGGTCACACGGCGGATATACTTAAGCGCATGGCTGTTATCCCGGTCTCCGGGGCTTAAAAGGCCGTCACAGTCCTCCACGATCTTTCCGATATGAGGATCAATATGGTCATAGTCCTGACAGTCATACTTGTGGTTGCTCGGGGAAACAAACACCGGATTCAGATAGATCACATCCACTCCAAGCTCCTGCAGATAATCCAGTTTATCCATAACTCCCTGAAGATCACCGCCGTAAAATTCCCGGACACCCATAACTGCAGGAATTTTCCCCCAGTCATCCACTTTCACGGAAATATCCCCGATGTAAGAGTATTCTCCGGTTTCCACATCATTGGAAGGATCTCCGTTATAAAAACGATCCACATAAATCTGGTACATGATCGCACCCTTCAGCCATTCCGGCACATGATAATCCGGATAGATCTCAAATTCTGTCCGTTCCTCATGCCTGGTACTGACACCGTTTGTATCGTAATAACAGGTAACAAGCCCTGAATGGATTTCAAAATGATAGCGCACAATGTCTTTTCCCATTATGATCTGTGCAGTATAGTAATCAAAACTTCCGGAAGTCTTCTCCCGTTTCATTTCCAGATATTCCCCGTCATGCACAAGACAGACGTTGTCCACATTATTTCGCTGGGTACGAAAACGGATCGTAACTGTATCGCCCTCCCGCGGTTCCACAGGTGTCCGGTAATATTCTGTTCCATCGCTGAACATCGCGTCTTTATTTAATACCGGACTCATATTGAGTATATACTGCATCTTCTTTGCTGTCTCCATGCTTTCATATAACATTCTATTTTCCTCATTCCGTTTTTAGTACCACTCTCTTAAATATATTATCTTAATTTTTTCCATATCGCAAGTTTATCTACCGGTTTTCTCCATGTTTCCGCTTTTATTTTTACGCAGTAAAAAAGACAGCTGGTTAGGCTGCCTTTTTTGGAGAAGGTATTTCTTCTTATGGGGTGTAGCAAAAACTATATAATGTATTGGGGGGTTTTTACGGTATATATAGTACCATGTGTCCGCCAAAAAGTGTGCACAAAGTTCACAAAATTCAATATGTTTTTTTGTGCACTTTATTCGTTTGTTTCTGCAACCTCTTCTTTTTCTGTTGTAAAAAGTGCTTCAAACTCTTCACGATGTACTTTTTCCTTCTCAAGAAGAAGGGATGCACAGCTGTGAAGAACGCCGATATGCTCTCGGATAATACTCTCTGCTTTCTCGTGGCATTCGCTGATGATACGGGAAATTTCCGCATCGATCTCTCTTGCCACTTCCTCGCTGTAACCTCTGGTATGTGCCAGATCACGGCCGATAAATACCTCATCGTCATCGTTGCCGTAAGCGATCAGGCCGATCTTTTCGGACATACCGTATTTCATTACCATGGAACGTGCAGTCTCTGTGGCACGTTTGATATCATTGGATGCACCTGTTGTAATATCTCCGAAGATGATCTCCTCGGCCACACGGCCTCCGAGAAGCGTTGTGATATCCTCCAGCATCTTGTTCTTTGTGTTGAACATCTCATCATTATCCGGAAGCGGCATGGTGTAACCGGCAGCGCCCATTCCTGTAGGAATAATGGAAATGGTGTATACCGGGTCCATATGCGGAAGCACATGGAACAGGATCGCATGACCTGCCTCATGATAAGCAGTGATCTTCTTCTCTTTGTCAGAGATGACCTTGCTCTTCTTCTCTGCACCGATCCCGACTTTAATGAATGCTTTTTTGATATCTTTCTGCATGATATAAGGACGGCTTTCTTTGGCTGCGTCAATGGCCGCCTCGTTGAGAAGGTTCTCCAGATCCGCACCGGTAAATCCGGCTGTTGTCTGGGCAATCTGGCGAAGATCCACATCATCTCCCAGCGGTTTATCCTTGGCATGGACCATCAGGATCTCTTCTCTGCCCTTAACATCCGGACGTCCCACACCGACTTTTCGGTCAAAACGTCCCGGACGGAGGATTGCCGGGTCCAGGATATCCACACGGTTGGTAGCTGCCATCACGATGATACCTTCATTTACTCCGAAACCATCCATCTCTACAAGAAGCTGGTTCAGTGTCTGCTCTCTCTCATCATGGCCGCCACCCATTCCGGTTCCTCGCTGGCGGGCTACCGCATCGATCTCATCAATAAAGATAATGCACGGCGCATGGCGCTTGCCTTCTTCAAAAAGATCTCGTACACGGGACGCACCGACACCTACAAACATCTCCACGAAATCCGATCCGGAAATGGAGAAAAACGGAACCCCCGCTTCTCCTGCAACTGCTTTCGCAAGAAGGGTTTTACCGGTTCCCGGAGGGCCCACAAGGATTACTCCTTTCGGAATTCTGGCACCTACCTTGGTATACTTCTGCGGGGATTTCAGGAAGTCAACCACTTCCTCCAGATCCTCTTTCTCCTCCTGAAGACCTGCAACATCCTTGAATGTTACTTTCTTATCATCAGGGGTAGACATTCTGGCTCTGCTTTTTCCGAAGTTCATCATCTTCGCATTGCTTCCACCGCCTCCGGACATCTGCCGGTTCATCATCATAAAGAAAAAGATAAGGATCGCACCGGTAAGTACCACCGGAAGAACGGTTCCGATCATGGAACTGTCTTTGGGCACATTGCGGATCGTCGGATCAATGTCATATTTTTCAAGAAGCTCTTCTGCCTCTTTTACATCGGTTACATAGACTGTCCTCTGACCGTCTGAAACAATGTTTGCCGTTACATAACCGGTGGGCACTTCTCTGTTCTGATGAATCACTGCATCCGTTACTTTGTCTTCTTCCAGAGCCTTTTCCAGCTGACCCATTGTGTAACTGCCCTGGGTAGATACCTGGTCATTAAGATACAGATATCCTGCGATCAGTGCCACAATAAGCAGAAGGTACAGGCCTATCTTACCTGAATGCTTGCTCACTTGGTTAAATCTCCTTTCAGTCCTCCAGTTCCACTACTCCGATGTAAGGAAGGTTTCTGTATTTCTGGGCATAATCAAGTCCATATCCTACCACAAACTCATCCGGAATATTGAAACAGCAGTAATCTACCTTTACGTCTGTCACACGTCTCTCCGGTTTATCAAGAAGCGTACAGAGTTTAATGCTTGCCGGATGTCTGCCTTTCAGGATACGCAGCAAATAGCTTAATGTTCTTCCTGAATCAATGATATCCTCCACGATCAGGACATCTTTCCCCTCCAGAGGCTGGTCAAGATCCTTGACGATCTTTACAACACCGCTTGATTTCGTGTCATCACCGTAACTGGATACAGACATGAAATCCAGAGTTACCGGCCGTGTGATCCTCTTGGCAAGCTCACACATAAAGAAAACTCCGCCTTTCAGCACACAGATCATGTGTACATCTTTTCCCTCGTAATCTTTGTTGATCACATCTGCAACTTCCTGGATACGGGCATCTACTTCTTCTTCACTGAGTAAAACCCTGATTTTTTCGCTCATGTTAAAACTCCTCCTTGGTAATGTAATTCCAACACTCTCCCTGTAGTGGAAGTGACCTTATACTGTTCGTTCATTCGTCCTCCCGGGATCCAGAGGATCTCTGATCCTGTGGCAACAACCGGAATCTGATCCCTTAAACCGGCCGGAATCTTCTCGTCAATAAAGACACGGTTCAGTTTCTTTCTTCCTCCGGCACTGTTTACAACAAGATAGTCTCCCTGTTTTCTGGTACGAACGCATGGACTACCTTTTATTTTATCATAATCCATCCATTTCGTATACTTTTTTTCTTCAATCTTCTGATTCTTATAGGGAAAAATTTTTGTCTCAAAGATTCCGAAAGAACATCTGAGGGTTCCTGGAACCGGAATTTCAAAAAAACACTCTGTATACTCCGGTGCCTCCTGCGTTTCTGTCTTTTCCAGCAGAATCCCTCCATACTGCCGGATGGCCCTTAAATGCTGCGGAAAGCAAATATAACGGCCGATTTCTTTCTCCCTAAGGGAAAATACCTGTTCTACGTGAAGAGAGGTAAAATCTTTTCTTTTCCCCGCAAGCTGTTCAAAACCTTCCATCACTGCATATTCCCGGATAATGGAATCTTCTTCAAAAAAGATATCATCCAGAAAATAGCCTTCTTTCCGCCTGCACAGTTTCAGAAGTTCTTTTCCTTTTTTTTGGAAATACTCATCCGCAGACGCAAGGATTCTGGCTGTTTCCGCCATATGTTCCACTGCCTTTTGGTTAATTTCCATCTCCATTGCAGGAAGTATGTGATGCCGGATTCTGTTTCTCGTATATTCATCAGAAAGGTTACTGCTGTCTGTAATATAGGGAATTCCTCTTTCTTCCAGATAATAGACAATTTCCTTCCGTTCTAAACATAAAACCGGCCGGATAATTTCTCCATTACAGGGGCGAATTCCCGAAAGGCCGCGAAGGCCTGTCCCTCGTGCCAGATGATGTAGCATGGTTTCTGCCAGATCATTACAGTTATGGGCCAGCGCAATGCAGAACCGCCCCATTCCCTCTTCCCGTTTTTCCGAAAAACCAAGCTTCTTTTTTTCTTCCGCAAAAGCCTGCTTACGAACAATCCTTCCGGTTTCTTCCTCTCCCAGTTTCCACTCCCTGGAAAGTCTGGGAACCGGATAATGATAAGACTGAAACGGAATTTTCCATTCTTCACAGATTTTTTTTACAAGGGCTTCATCTCTGTCCGCTTCTTTTCCCCTGATTCCATGGTGGATATGAACCGCCTCCAGGGAAAATCTAAACTCTTTTTGTATGCTTTTTAAAATATGGAGCATGGCAACAGAATCCGCTCCTCCGGATACTCCCGCCACTATCATACTTCCAGCTTCCAGCATCTGATTTTCCCTGATATATTTTTTTACACGTTCGATCATTTTTTCTCCTGTATCAAAGACTTTCTATTTTTTCCAAAGGCCGGCCACAACTACCGTCATATCATCTTTTGCCCGGTAATCGCTGTATCCCAGAACCCGTTCCAGTATTCCACGCCCAATCTCTTTCGGTTCTTTTTCCCGGATATCCATAATAATTTCCTTCATGGTCTCCTCTTCCCGCTCTGCAGGCAGCGCATCCAGAACTCCATCTGTCATCATAATCAGATAATCTCCATGGTAAAGTTTTCTGGATGCCGTATCAAAATCCAGCTGCTGAACCAGGCCTGCTGCCAGACTTTCCGATGCAATGGACTCCACCCAGTGGTCTCTTTTTATGAATGTAGAGGATGCACCCGCCTTCAGGAAATTACAGATTCCCGTGTAAAGATCCACCGCACAGATATCTACTGTGGAAAACATTCCTTCTCTTCCTTTCAGAATCAGTGCCGAATTCACCATTCGTGCTGCTGTTTCCTGAGAAAATCCGGATTCCATAAACTGTTCCAGCAGCTCCACCACAATTTCACTTTCCCTGAAAGCTTCCATCCCGGACCCCATTCCATCCGAAAGGCAAAGAAAAAACCTGCCATCTTCCTCCTGGCGGCAGATATAATTGTCTCCGGAAACTTTTTCCGCTTCTCTTGTCAGGCTTGCCACTCCGTAAAGAATCTGATAACTTACATCCTCCACGAAATGCACGGTATGAAAATCCCCATTTACAATACTCCTGCTTCCCTGCTCCGGTGTCATAGGGCTTCCACATATTCTAGATAAAATCTGTGTAATTTCCGTCATAGAAACACACTGCCCGCTTCTGGCACGAAGATTCAGAAATACCTGCCGTCTTCCTTCTACTTTGTCCATAACCCAGACATTTTTTATGATTACATGTTTTTTGCGGAAAGCCTTCCGGAGATCCTCCCGGAAGCTGGGATCTGCCGGCATAATGTCATACAATTCTTCGGCCACGTGATCCATAATTCTGGATATCTCAGTAAGCTGCTGTGCAACCGCAAGACGACTTTCAATCATTCGGTTATCCCAGACCAGATTCTGTCTCTCTTCCCGAAACTCTTCATTCAGAACCTGAAAATACTGAGCTGACCGCCCACAGGCGCTGATCCATTCACTTCGCGCCTGACATATGGCTTCCTCATCGCCTTCTTCCATAACACGGATCATCTTCTCACTGCCCCGCATGGTTTCCCCGGCACGTTCTCCCCAGCAGATTTCTCTCTGATAACATCTGGCACAGACAGAAGCACTGGTGTCAGAAATAATACGGTTCAGCTGTCCTCCGCTCAAAAACTCCTTACGGTATGGCATCCCATAAAAAGTTTCCGCCAGTTTTCGGAATGATGCTGCATACCGTTCCACTTTTTCCTTCTGGGGATGGCTTTCACATAGCGGCATCATCTCTTCTTTTTCCTGCGTTCTTCCTGAAAAGACAGTTTTTGCCATGTCCCGGAGTATCAGCAGAATGCTGACTACGAGCATGGCAATGATCCATTCCTGCATATTTTTCCCTCCCCTTATAACCTTCACTGACTGATTATTATAAAGGAGGGATTCTGAAATATGTGTCAAAACCGCACGATAATCCCAGGAAATTTTCTGCCAAAAGACTTCTGGTTTCGGCTATTTTTCTTCCTGAAATACAATCTCATTGTCTTTTACAAGACCAAGCTTTTCTCTGGCTGCTTCTTCTACATATTCATCGGTTTTCATATATTCTTTCTGAGCTTCTATTTCCTTGGTTCGTTCCTTCTCACTGTCAATTGATTTATCCAGTGCCGCCGCCTTGGAATTATAATAATCCAGACGTTGCTGCAGCCCCTTGCTCTGCACCATAAGACTTCCAAGCAGCACCAGCGCAATCACGGCAATTCCTACCATACCAAGATAATTATAACCGATTATCTTCTTTTTTTTCCCTTTTTCCGGCTTTTTCAATCTGTCTGCTCCTTTTTTATCTTTCCTGATTTTCATTTTTATTATGAGCTTATACATCCAGATTTTACAACTTCTGTTAAAAAATATCAACCAGTTTACTGTCTTTTTTTGTCCTTATTGAAACAGTCTTTTTAAAAAGGACTCTTCCTTTTTTTCCTTCTTTCTGCCAAGATATGCAAGGCTGTCAATTCTGCCTTCCAGACTCAGTTCCCCGCTCTCCAGATCCAGATGCCTTACATGCAGGGAATCTCCTTTCAGGGACAGTTTTCCTTCTTCTGTGTGCAGCAGTATCTCTTTTTCGTCAAAAGATATCACCTCCCGGATTCCGGTGATTGTGCCCCCCTTCTGTCTTTCCAGCATCAGCTTATGAGCTACCGCAGATTTCTTTCCGTCCAAAACCAGCCTCCCGGGAACCGTTTCTCTTTTAATCTATGAAACGCCGTATGGAAATAGACCATTCGCAAAAACATGCCCATCGGCCGGATATCGAAACGTGCAGAAAGCGTTTTCCGGATCTGGTTAAATATAGCGGAACATACTCTCTACTTCATCTTTTTTTACTGTATCTTTTACTTCCAGAACTTCCACCTTTACGTTACGGCTTCCGAACTGAATTTCCACAGTATCTCCGGTTTTCACCTGTACAGATGCCTTGGCCGGTTTGTCATTTACCAGAACTCTTCCTGCATCGCATGCCTCATTGGCCACTGTACGGCGTTTGATCAGTCTGGATACTTTCAGATATTTATCAAGACGCATATTTTTTTCCTCCTTTAACAAAACTTTCGTAGTAAAAAAGCAGGAGAAACCGGTTTCTGGTTCCTCCTGCCGTTATCACTGAATCAACAGATTATTTACCGTTAACAACATCCTTTAAAGCTTTTCCTGCTTTGAATTTCGGAGACTTGGAAGCCTCGATTGTCATGGTCTCACCAGTCTGAGGATTTCTTCCCTCTCTTGCAGCTCTTGTGCTTACTTCGAAAGTTCCAAATCCAACAAGCTGAATCTTCTCGCCTTTTTTCAGTTCATCAGTTACAACATCGATAAAAGATTTCAGAACAGCTTCTACATCTTTCTTGGAAAGATTGGTGTCTTTCGCCATTGCTGCTACTAACTCTGTTTTATTCATGGTGTTTCCTCCTATAATTGATGTTCTCTTATTTTTTTGGCTTTGCCTTATATATATAAACCTTTTGGCTTATAATGTCAAGGTTTTTCGCATATTACAGGCGGAAGGATGACCCATTTATTTCATGGAATCAACCATTTCAAGAACTGCCTTGCCCATTGCATCGGATTTCTCGTCTGCATCTGCAAGAGAGGTTCCTTTTACTCCATAGTAGAATTTTACTTTCGGCTCTGTACCGGACGGTCTTACGCATACCCATGCATCGTCTGTAAGCTCATAATAAAGAACATTGGAGTTCGGAAGGCCTGTCGGTTTCTTCTCTCCTGTAGCAAGATCTGTAATCTCATCCAGTTTATAGTCACGTACTGCGGTTACTTTATGACCTGCAAACTCTGCCGGCGGATTCTGACGAAGTGTTGTCATGATCTCCTGAATCTTCTGGAGTCCCTCGATACCCTTCATGGTAACTGCCTGGATAGCATCTTTATAATATCCAAACTCCTCATACATATCAATCATTGCATCCCAGAGAGTCTTGCCCTGTGTCTTATAGTAAGCGGCAGCCTCGCAAAGTGCCATAGTAGCAACGATGGCATCTTTATCTCTTGCATAGGTTCCGATCAGGCAGCCATAGCTCTCCTCAAATCCGAAAAGATATGTACCCTTACCGCTGTTCTCAAATCCAAGGATCTGCTGTCCGATGTATTTGAATCCGGTAAGCACTTCGATGAGGTTCACGTTGTATCCCTTGGCAATCGCATCTGCCAGGTTTGTTGTAACGATTGTCTTTACAAGAGCTCCATCCTCTGGAAGACTTCCGTTTACAGCCTTTCTCTGGCTCAGCTCATAGTTTGCAAGAAGGCATCCGGACATGTTTCCTGTAAGGTCATGGTACTCACCGTTTTTATCTTTTACACGGACACCAAGACGGTCTGCATCCGGATCTGTTGCAAGTACGATATCTGCATCAACTTCTTTTGCAAGCTTCAGGCCAAGTTCAAATGCCTCTGCTGCCTCCGGGTTCGGATAGCTGACTGTCGGGAAATCTCCGTTTGGAAGTTCCTGTTCCGGTACTACGTATACGTTCTCAAATCCAAGCTCTTTCAGGATTCTTCTGGCCGGGATATTACCAGTTCCGTGAAGTGGTGTGTAAACGATCTTGAGGTTCTTGCCCTCTGCCTGGATGGCATCCATATGGATGATCTGTTTCTTAAGCTCTGCCATGTAAGCATCGTCAACAGCCTGTCCGATCACCTCGAAAAGTCCTGCCTTCACTGCTTCTTCTTTATCCATGGTCTTTACGGTATTCCAGTCGGAGATTGCCTTAACCTCACCCATGATTCCGGTGTCATGAGGTGGTGTGATCTGTGCACCGTCTTCCCAGTAAACCTTGTATCCGTTGTATTCCGGCGGGTTATGGCTGGCTGTTACGTTGATACCTGCAACGCATCCCAGATGACGTACTGCAAAGGAAAGCTCCGGTGTCGGGCGAAGTGTCTCGAAGATGTAAGCCTTGATTCCGTTAGCTGCCAGGCAAAGTGCTGCTTCCTGAGCGAACTCCGGTGACATATGACGGGAATCATATGCAATGGCAACACCCTGGGATTTCTTGTCTACTTTTGCGATGTAGTTGGCAAGACCCTGAGTTGCTCTTCTTACTACATAAATATTCATACGGTTGGTACCCGCGCCAATGATACCGCGCAGGCCTGCCGTACCAAATTCAAGATCCATATAAAAACGCTCTTTGATCTCATTTTCGTCGTCTTTGATTGCTTTCAGCTCTTCTTTTGTTGCCTCGTCGAAGTATGGGTTTTCAAGCCACTGATTATAGATTTCCTTATAATCCATGTTCCAAAATACCTCCCTGTTTCTTTGTATAAGATAATTAACATTATATAACAATTTTCTGAAAAAGGGAAGTTTTGTTTTTGACACATTCAGAATTATTCCTGCCGGAAGCACTGTTTTGAAAATTCCTCCCACTGTTTTTTCTGATGAATCAGGGTTCGCAGCTTTTCCACATTTTTCCCGGAAACCACTGCTTTATTATGAGTATAATAATGATTGGCAAGTTTCCAGTATTTTTCTGGATAACAGAATCGGACTCTTAAATTCTGCCACTCAGACTCTGAAATCGGGCGTACCGAATTGTATGCGGAAAGCATTTTCCGGGCAATGTGTAAGTCCCAGCAATATTTCTCCAGAATTTTTCGCATAAAACGGTACAGATCTGCCATCTGCACATCAAAACTCCAGTGGCTGAAATTGGTTACTGCTGTATTTTTTCCAAGGATCAGTACATTATGCTGATTATATTCCCCATGACAGATACTGCCTTTCTGGAGAGCCTGCTGCCGCAAATTTTTATAATCCGTGGTTTCCAGCATATCTGCCGCTTCTTCTCCCTTCTGAAGAAACCATTCCACACTTTTCAGATAATCTTTTTCAAATTGATTGGATGCTCCTTTTTTCCGGATAAAACGACGTATCTTTTTCATTTCCTGATTATGCCGGCTATATTCATCCTGCAGATCTCTTCCCACATAATCCATTTCCACCGGAAGCTGCATGATTTTGTGGATTTGTGCCAGAGTACGGATACTCTTTAAAATATCCGTTTCGGATTTCGTATCACATTCCCGTCCCTCAAACCAGATCTGTGCAGTGTATGGAATGGCATCTTTGTCCCTGCTTACCAGAACACCCTCCTGATTTCTGAGATAAGCATCCACGAAACAATTCTGTTCTTTCAGTTTTTCAAGAAGCTGCTGCTGCATGGAAAGCTTTTTTTCTGAGCCGTGAAATTCCCGGAGTATCACAGGACCTTTTTCTGTCTGGCAAAGAAGTGCACCCCTCACCCTGCCGGAAGTAAATGCTGTAAGCCCATACTGCTCCAGTACGCTCAAACCATAATCATACAAAAAAGTTCCCCCCTGCCTTATTTTACGTTCTATCTTATGCAGGGGGGATTTTCGTTATTCTATTGGGTTTTCATGCTGTCTTTTTCCGCTGTTTCAAGAAGTTTTTCTTTTGTGTTAAGGGATGGATCTTTCAGTACACAGTCAAGAAGTCTTTCCAGAAGGTCTCCCAGTTCCGGTCCGGCCGGATGTCCGGCTTTTATGAGATCTTTTCCGGAAACTGCCAAGGTTTTCAGTGAGGTACATTCTCCTCTCTCAAGGATTCCCTGATAGGTTTCTGTCACGCCACCTAACCGTGCCAGTTTTTCCTCTCTCCTGTAAGTACTTTGCGCTAAAAGGTCTGCCTTCTGTACTTTCAGATACAGTGGAAAAAGATCTTCTCCTATAAGATTCACAGATCTTCTCACATCCTCAGCTGCCGGCGTGGGGCGAAGATCATGATACCGGATCAGACGGCAGGTATTTCGGATCGTTGCATTGTCAAATTTCAGACGGCGCAGGATCTTACCGGCCAGCTTCTCACCTGCCGGGCCATGCGTCTTAAAGTGGTCTCTTCCGTTCTCGTCCGTCTTTTTTACAACCGGCTTGGCGATGTCGTGAAGAAGCATGGTGATGCGGAGAAGCCGGTCATTTTCGATCTCTGTGAGGCTTTTCAGAATGTGCTCGCCCACGGTGTAACAGTGATGGGGAGTATTCTGCTCTGTCTCCATGCAGGCATCAAATTCCGGAAGAAACTCTCTTGTAAGACCTGTCTCCCAGGCTGTCCTGAGATAATCCGGATGATCGGACACCAGAAGCTTCACAAGCTCTGTCTGGATACGCTCTGCACTGACATGTTCCAGGTTTCCTGACATCCGCGCCAGTGCTGCCTTTGTATTCTCTTCCACAGTAAATCCAAGCTGTGCGGAAAAACGCACTGCCCGGAGCATCCGAAGGGCATCCTCTGTAAAACGTTCCACCGGATCCCCGACACACCGGATGATCTTCCCATCAATATCTTTCATTCCGCCAAACAGATCCACCAGTCCGTGCTCCGGATGGTAGGCCATGGCATTGATGGTAAAATCTCTTCGTTTCAGATCTTCCTCAAGGCTTCTGGTAAAAGTCACAGCATCCGGATGGCGGCCATCATGATACTCGCCGTCCACACGGTAGGTTGTCACCTCAAATCCTTCTTTATCCATCATTACGGTTACTGTTCCATGCTGGATCCCCGTATCTACAGTTCTGTGAAAAAGTTCCTTCACCTGCTCCGGAAGTGCAGAAGTTGTAATGTCCCAGTCCCCCGGCACCCGGTTCAGGATGGAATCCCGGACGCAGCCGCCGACAACGTAGGCCTCATAGCCGGCAGCATTTAAAGTCTTCAGAATCTGCGCTGCTTTTTGTGGTATGTTTATCTTCATAATAACTCCTCTTACTGATTGCTGCT
Source organism: Blautia sp. MCC269 (assembly GCF_018785655.1). Classification (NCBI taxonomy): domain Bacteria; kingdom Bacillati; phylum Bacillota; class Clostridia; order Lachnospirales; family Lachnospiraceae; genus Blautia; species Blautia sp. MCC269. The sequence goes on from NZ_WQQE01000038.1 coordinate 36,709, forward strand.
GTCAAGATCAAGCATTCACATTTCACTGTATTATCTGCTCTCAGCAGCCGGATGATATTCTGATATGGTTTCAGTAACGACATTATAGCATAAATCCATAAAAACAGCGGAGCTTATTTCGCTCCGCTGTCCAAATTCCTGTATGATCTGGTTACTGCTCACGCAGTTTTATACATTTTAGTATGCACGTCCCCAGTAAACCATTTTCTTGGCCGGTTTTCCACAGCATACGCAAACGTCGCTTAACTGCTCCTGCTCAAATGGCATACATCTGGATGTTGCCTGGAAATCTTCTTTGATCTTGTCCTCGCATGCACGGTCGCCGCACCACATAGCTTTGATGAATCCTGGCTTGCTGTTGATGATCTCGCCGAACTCCTCGTAATTCTTGGCTACATAAGTATGTGCCTCTCTGTGTGCACGTGCGCGCTCCAGCATATCATGCTGAATGGTATCCAGAAGCTCTTTAACCTTATCTGCAAGCTCCTCGAAGGATACAGTGTATTTCTCACGGGTATCTCTTCTGCAGAGAACTGCCTGGCCATTCTCGATATCTTTCGGTCCACACTCAACACGAAGCGGAATACCACGCATCTCCTGCTCAGCGAATTTGAATCCCGGGCTCTTGTCTGTAGCGTCAACTTTTGCACGGATGCCTGCTGCCTTCAGTGCTACAAGAAGCTCGTCAGCTTTCTCCATAACGCCCTCTTTACGCTGCTGAATCGGAATGATCACAGTCTGTACCGGAGCGATTCTCGGAGGAAGAACAAGACCGCTGTTATCACCGTGTACCATAATGATGGCACCGATCATACGGGTTGTCATTCCCCAGGATGTCTGGTGAACATATTTCAGTGTGTTATCTTTGTCTGTGTACTGGATTCCGAATGCTTTGGCAAAACCATCCCCGAAGTTATGGCTTGTACCGGACTGAAGAGCTTTTCCATCGTGCATCAGGGACTCGATGGTGTAAGTAGCCTCAGCACCTGCAAATTTCTCTTTATCTGTCTTCTGGCCTTTAATAACCGGAATTGCAAGAACTTCCTCACAGAAATCTGCATAGATGTTCAGCATCTGGATGGTACGCTGCTCAGCTTCCTCTGCTGTTGCATGTGCTGTATGTCCTTCCTGCCACAGGAACTCTCTGGAACGAAGGAACGGACGTGTTGTTTTCTCCCAGCGGACAACAGAGCACCACTGATTGTAAACCTTCGGAAGGTCTCTGTGGGACTGGATCTCTTTCTGGTAGAAATCGCAGAACAGAGTCTCGGAAGTCGGACGTACGCAAAGTCTCTCCTGAAGCGGATCAAGACCGCCATGAGTTACCCATGCAACCTCCGGGGCAAAACCTTCTACATGATCTTTCTCTTTATCAAGAAGAGACTCCGGAATAAAGATCGGCATGTAAACGTTCTCTACACCAGTCTCTTTAAATCTGCGGTCAAGCTCATGCTGGATATTCTCCCAGATTGCATAACCTGCAGGTTTGATCGCCATACAACCCTTAACGCTTGTATAGCCGCAAAGCTCAGCCTTCTTAACAACGTCTGTATACCACTGAGCAAAATCCTCATCCATAGACGTAATGGCCTGTACTAATTTCTTTTCTTTTGCCATGATAAATCTCCTTTTTCTTGTGATCAAAAACATATTGCCAGCTGCCAGGCAGCCACAGCAACCCGGAATCCCTCTGGCCCACTCTCCTGTCCCATAAACCGTACACTATCTTCACAGTCCCATTTTACGGACAAAAAAATAAGCCCTCCGAATCCCTCACAAGGGACCGAATGACTTCGGCGGTACCACCCCAGTTAACAGCGCACCCGCTGCTCTCTCAACACCCGTTAACGCCGGAAACACACGCCACGCTTCAATCACGCAGAGCTCCGAGGCCGGTTCCACAGTTCACGCACAGAACCCTTCCACCAAACCAGGCCCCTCTCTGAGATAATTCCCTGTGTACTATTCTCATCATCGCCGTATCTTTGATACATTTTAGGCGAAAACTCCCCCAAAGTCAACCCCAAACAAAAAAAATTCTAATCCACCAAACCCTATCGCCACCATTCAGGGAACAGGGCGCAAGCGCCCGCCTTCCCGTTCATGACCAATACCGTACTCGTGCCCGGAAAGGGAGGGGTGCAGGGGAGGGAAAAGTGGGCTTCGAAACTCCGAGCGCCTTTCCCTCCCCTGCGGTTTTTTACACTGTTGTCAACAGTGCCTCAAATTTTCCTTTCATTTCATACTCGCCGGCATTAGCCGTAATAAAAATACTATCTCCCTTCTGCACATCCACACTTTCCTCCCCGGACTGCACCTTCCCGGCGCCATCCAGCACAAGCAGGCTGGCAAAAGAGGTCTTATCAATCTCTCCAAAGATCTTCTTCATCCTCTGTCCATCCAGAACCACCTTATCAACCGTAAAATAATCACAGTCCACAATATGCGGCTCAAAAGACTTCTTCCGAAGGATCGGCACCCTCTTCGTCACCTGAAGCGCCTTCTCAATATGAAGATCCCTTTCCTTCCCATTGGCATCCTTACGTCCATAATCATAAACCCTGTTTAAGTCAACATCTGTTTCTGCTTTTCCCCTGATTCTTTTTGCTATGCCATGTTTCTACTCTTTCACAGACACTGCCGGCATCTCCAGATACCGGTTCAGATCTTCTGTGAGAATACGGATCTTGTCTCTGGTATCCTGCTCTTTGTAGGTCAGCCGGTCTGCGATCCTGGTGATATAATCCTCTTCCTCGATGATCTCACAGGTTTCCGGGAAATTAATATCATAGTACTGGGCAAGATAGGATACCCAGTAGTCCACAGGCACCTGTCTGTCCGCAGATAATACAGACTCTCTTCTGAGACAGGACTCCCACACTGCCGGCGAGATCAGCCCTTCTCCAGCTGCTTCCTCTGAGGCTCCCAGCATGGCTTCAATGGATGCCACCAGTTTCACCCGGCAGTTATCCAGCTTGTCTGCATCCCGGATCAGTTTTGCATGAAACAGTGTTCTGGCGTCATGGATCCCCTCCAGCTTAAAATCACTGTGCTTACGGATTGCCGCATCGATCAGAATGTCAAACTGGTCATCACGGATAAAACGGCGGATTATTTTTTCCTCCCCGAAGAGAAGTTCTGCCCCGAATACTGCATGATCCATAGTTCCCGGCTCAAAGCTGTGAAATCTTCGGATCTGCTCAAAACGTCCGATATCGTGAAGCAGCCCGATCAGTTCTGCAAGTTCCACGTCTTCCCTGGAACACTCCATCCGTCTGGCGATCTCCCCTGCGTATTTCACCACGCCGTAGGTATGCTCGATCTTCAGATAAATCTGCTCATCCTGCCGGTCGTATTCATCCAGATATTTCTCGAATTCCTGTTTTGCATGTGCAATATCAATCATTCTGCCACACCCCTTCTGCTTTTTTTCGTTCTGTAACTTTTTTAAAACGCTCTGTGTTTATTATATCGAAGGTCTCTGACAAATTCCACCGTATTTCCCGGAATTTTGAAAATTCCCTCTGTTGCCTGATCCAGGTCAAAAAAAGACAGCTGCCCTATGTCTATCTTCTGGATAGACCGGACAGCCGCCTTTTCTCTGGAATCTCTTACTATTTTCTTATCTTACAAAATGGATCTCATAATCTCCTGATCCGGCTTCAGCCTGCATAAATCCGTCTCCTGCCGTGAACGTAAGTCCGTCTGCTGCTTTCACTTCCTTCGCCCCATCCAGGCAGATGGTTGCGGTTGTATTTGCAGGTACGGAAACATGCAGAAGTGTCTCTTCCGGTGTTACTTCCCAGAAGCTTCTTACCGGACCGTAAACAGAACGGTATTCTGCTTTTACATATTTAAGATCTCCGCCCATTCTCGGATAAATCACTGCGTGTTTATAACCAGGTTTCTTTTCATCCACTTCAAGGCCTGCCATCACACGTACCAGCCATTCTCCGATGGAACCGTAAGCATAGTGATTGAAGGAGTTCATATCTGCACTCCACATGGTTCCGTCCGGTTTCAGTCCGTCCCAGTGTTCCCAGATCGTAGTAGCTCCCATCTTCACCTGATACAGCCATGACGGGAAATCATCTTTCAGAAGCAAATCGTACGCTTCCTTTACATGGCCATTCTGGCTTAATGCGTGGCAGAAATACGGAGTTCCCACAAATCCGGTTACCAGATGATCATTCTCTTTTTTCAGAAGCCTTAAAAGACCCTGAACCGTTTTCTCTTTATATTCTTCCGGTACCAGGTCAAAATACAGTGCCACAATATGTGCGGTCTGTGTCTGCGCCGTCATCTCACCGTTTTCATCAAAGAATGTTCTCTGGAATTTATCCACAACCTTATTGTAAAGGTCTGTGTATTCCTTCACATCTTCCTCACGGCCCAGAACTTCGGCTGCTTTTACAAACAGTCCTGTGGAATATGCAAAATAAGCCGTACAGGTCAGATCATTTGGAGTTGCCCCGAAATAACTGCCTTCTTCTGCGTCCAGAGCTACCCAGTCACCAAACTGCAGCTTGTAGTTCCAGATATAATCCACAGAATACTCTCTCATAAAGTTGATCCAGTTCTTCATGCTGTTATACTGAATCTTCAGAATTTCTTTGTCACCAAAAGTCAGATACATGGTCCATGGATTGATTACTGCCACATCTGCCCAGGCCGCTGCGGAATGGCTGCCCTGTTTAAGAAGCCAGTTATCCCCTTCATTTCCGGAAATAATATCCGGAACAACATGGGCAACACCGCCCTCCTCTGTCTGATCCGCCTCCACATCGCGGAGCCATTTCCGGTAGAAAGAATATGTATTTTCAAGGAAGCATGCTGTACGGCAGAAAATCTCCGCGTCACCGGTCCATCCAAGTCTCTCATCTCTCTGCGGGCAGTCTGTAGGAACATCCACAAAGTTACTCTTCAGTCCCCAGAGGATATTGTGGGCCAGCTGGTTCAGATCCGGATTGGATGTCTCAAGAAATCCGGTACGTTCCATGTTGGTATGAATGGCATGTGCGATAAAGTTTCCAGGTTCCGGTGTTCCCGGGAAGGAAACGATCTTTGCGTAACGGAATCCCATAAAGGTAAAGGACGGACGGTAAGTAATGGTTCCATCTTCTCCGAATGTATACTGAAGAGATTCTTTTGCCCCTCTTAAGTTATCAAGATATACATTTCCTTTGGAGTCCAGCACCTCAAAGCAGTCCAGACGGATCACATCACCTTTTTTACCTGTTGCGGTAACCTGAATGAGGGCACTCATATTCTGACCAAAATCAATGACCAGATCTCCTTCCGGCGTCTCAAAGATTTCTTTTGGTTTTACCTCATCCATAAGGGAAACTTTTCCACTTCCCTGTCCGGTAAGAACGGAAAAATCATAATCCAGTTTACGGACTGGTTTCCACTGTCCGGCTGTACATCCAGCCTCAGACCATCCTTTGATTTCTTTTGCTCCGTCGTAGATCTCACCATCATAGATCTCTGCAAACACAACCGGTGCATCTGCACCGCTCCAGCTCTCATCTGTCACAAAAAGCTCTTCGGTTCCATCCTCATAACGGATTACCATCTGCGCCAGAAGTGCGGTATTTTCTCCATAATGGTTTCTTCTCTTTTCCAGGCCTTCAAATCCCATTTTTCCTTTATACCAGCCTGCTGCCAGCACGGCACCCGCCGCATTTTTGCCTTCTTTCAGGTAATCGGTTACTTCATAAGTCTGGAAGCAGAGATGTTTCCGGTAGGAAGTCCATCCCGGTGTCAGTTCATCCTTTCCAACTTTTCTGCCATTAACATAAAAATGATACAGTCCCAGTGCAGTTACAGACACAAAAGCTTCTTTTACCGGTTTTTCAACTGTAAACTCATTTCTTACATAGGTACCTTTGGAATTGTCCTTATCTGCCTCTTCCTCTGCAGATACAAACACTGCTTTCCATTCTCTGTTATCCAGAATTCCTGTGACAAAGGATGTCTCCGCCCACTCTGTCTCTTCTCCGTTGGCGGTTGCTTTTACACGGGCAAAATATTTCTTCTGGGATTCCAGTTTCACATTCTCAGGAAGGATCTGTGCAGATGCATCACTGTTTACCCTTCCACTTTCGTAGATCTTTTTCTCAAAAGCTTTATCCTCTGCAATTTCCAGCTCCCAGGTATCCTGAATTACATTTCTCTTATCACTTTCTAATGTCCAGCTGAACTCCGGAACATGTGTGATTCCAATCTGTTCTTTTTCATAATCCATACGGATCTCATTAATTTTTAACATAGGTTCTACCCCCAATTTTCCGTGATATTGTCAGTTCTTACAGAAATGGTAACAAAAAAAGCGTCATCCTTCAATAACGCTTTTTCATCAAAATATTAACCATTTATAAGGTGTTTCGATGTTCTTTCCGGTACTGTGCCGGCGTACACCCCTCTGCCTCACGGAATTTCCGGTAAAAGAAATTCATATTATTGTAACCACACAGCGGGATCAGCTCTGAAAGCGGCAGTTCCGTTGTTTCCAGAAGCATCCTTGCTTTTTTCAGGCGCTGTTCCTGAACATGTTCCACAAAACTTCTTCCTGTTTTTTCTTTCAGAAGGGCGGTAAGATAATTGCCATGCATTCCAAAAGCCTTTCCCATTTCCGGCAGTGTACAGGTTTCGTAATTTTTTTCGATATAGGAAAGCAGTTCCAGGATCTGTACTTCCTTTGCCACAGATGCCTGTTTCTTTGTCTCATCACGCCAGGTTCTGAGAAGTTCTGTAAACAGAATAATCACATAGCTTTCCATCACCTCTTCCATGCCGATGTCCCGGGTGTAATACTCGGATATAATCTGTTCCATGATCTCACCCACCCGGTTGTTTCCATGGGTTTTAAAATACAGATAATGTTTCTTCTTCCTGCTTCTGGTCACCGATTCCGCAAGAAACTCCGAGACAATTCCCTGACGCGGCATCCGGCTTAAAAACGCCGCGTCAAAGAATTCCCGGCTCATAAGAATATTTACCAGAATATCATTTTCACCGCCGGCCTCAATGGAATGCACTGCCTGGGTATCAAAAATACAGACATCCCCTTCGCTGGTGACAACCTTCTTTCCTTCTATGGTCTGGCTGCAGCTTCCTGACCAGAGATAACACAGTTCTATATAATCATGCTGATGGGGCAGTACTTCCACATAACGGTCCTGCCTGCTTACCACAATTTTTTCTCCCGGTGCCATAAACAGGCTTCCCTCAAAAAGATAAGTTCCCTGGCCGGACTTTGCAAACCGGCAGGTGTCCTGCCTGTGCAGTTCCTCCAGGGAAATTCCTTTCAGAATCTCTTTTTCTCTTGGTGTTATCTTTCTCAGATAACGGTCAAGTTCTTCTCGGTTCATCGTATTTTTCAGGCTCCTCCGTTTCCAGAAAACAGCTGTTTCCGCTCTTTTCCTCAATATAACACGTTGGCTTTGTCCGGTAAACCGTTTTTTCCTGTTTCTCCTATTCATACTTTACAATTTCTTTTCGCAGCCGCTTCATGATCCGCTTCTCCAGGCGGGAAATATAGGACTGCGAAATTCCCAGGAGATCTGCCACTTCTTTCTGAGTCTTTTCCATCCCTTCTCTGTTTCCCAGCCCAAAACGCAAGCGGATAATCATCTGCTCTCTCTTTGTCAGTTTGCTGATGGCTTTTCCCAGAAGCGCAATCTCCACTTCATCCTCCAGCCGCCTGGATATCACATCATCATCTGTACCAAGAATATCCGAAAGCAGAAGTTCATTGCCGTCCCAGTCCACATTCAGGGGTTCGTCAATGGAAACTTCCATTCTGGTCTTGCTGTTTCTCCGAAGATACATCAGGATTTCATTTTCAATACACCTGGATGCGTAAGTAGCAAGTTTGATATTTTTTACAGGATTAAATGTGTTGATCGCCTTAATCAGTCCAATCGTTCCAATGGAAATCAGATCTTCCACCCCTACCCCTGTATTGTCAAATTTCTTCGCAATGTAAACCACCAGCCGGAGATTGTGCTCAATCAAAACTGCCCTTGCTTCTTTTTCTTCCTCTGTCCCCAGCATGGCAATTACCTTCGTCTCCTGCTCCGGCGGAAGTGGTGCCGGAAGGATATCATTTCCCCCGATATAAAAAACATCTCCCGGCCGGTTAATCATAAATCTTGAAATCACCTGAAATGGATACGCTCTTACTGCAGCTCTGTTCATAAAAAAGCCCCCTTCTTAATTCAATAGTCTGGAATTCAAAAGTATCCCGTACTCTTCTCCCAAAGCTGAGGGCTCAAATGTAATGGCAAGTACCGGTTTTCCCACATGTACAACCCTTCCGGGAGTCTGGATCGTAAGTTCGGTAAGAATCACACCCAGCAGCAGTCCTTCTTTCCCGCCTGCTGTGCGGCACGAAAGAAAATGAGGCCGCAGCCCGGCAAGTTCCGTGCTTTCCAGCTCCTCTGGTTTTTCTTTTATGTACATCAGTTTTTTTACCAGTTCTCTGGAAAGCACTTTTTCCAGAAGTTCCGGTTTTACTATGGATACCGGCTGTCTGCTTACAGGATCCATAAGAAGATTTCCTGTGTCAAAAAAGCCGTAGGACTGTTGTTTTTTCCCCTGATATATCAGGGTTACCGGATAAATATTTTTCCGGCACAGCCGGAAAGTTTCTGCCACACAGGTCAGTGTGTAAAGACTGCCATAGGTTCCTGCCAGAAAAAGCAGAAAAGTTCTTCCTGTCATGGTTCCTTCTGTTTCCAGCGCCTGATAAATCCCTCCCACCACAAAAGCGGTAAGATACATCGCCAGAATTGTTTTTGCCAGCAGGCAGCCCCTCTTCAGCCGAAACGCAAAAGCTGCCATAAAAAAAGCACAGCTTCCATGAATCAGAACAGCCACCGGAAAAACAATCCGGACAGGCATATAAAGAAGCAGACAGGAAAAACCAGCTCCCAGCGCAGCAGATGCCAGACACCGGAATCGGCTTCCGCCAAGATGCAGAAACCTTCCCACAAGTCTGAGAAGCATGTAATCCATCAGGAAATTCGTCAGAAAAACGATATCTATGTATATGGTCTGATACATAAAATTCCCCCGCTGCCACCTAACACTTTATCCGTGATCAATCCTTCACTTTGGTAAGTGCATTTATTATATGGCAGGCTCTCTGCATATTTTGTCAAAGCATGGAAGCCCTGGCCTCAAACTTGTCGTGGCATTTCTGGGGCACTCGACATTTATAGATTCTTTCTATGGATTCGTGACAAAAATGTATAAATTTCTGTACAATGATGCATCTTTGTTGATTTTCACACTTTATAGTGTTAAAATATTTTTTATTATAAAATCTGAAAAGCAGACAGCTTTTTGCTGATATTTTTTATGGATATAAGGGAGGAATCGAACAATGATTAATATCACCGGACACACCGGGCTTACCGGCCTTCTGGGAAGCCCCGTTGCACACAGCGTATCACCTTTAATGCACAATGAGGCATTTCGTTACCTCGGGCTTGACTATGTATATCTCTGTTTTGATGTGACAGAGGAGACCCTTCCTCAGGCAGTGGAGGGACTGAAAGCCTGCGGGATCAAGGGCTTTAACCTGACCATGCCAAACAAGAATAAGATCGTGGAGCTCCTGGACGAACTTTCTCCTACCGCACAGCTGATCGGAGCGGTAAATACCGTCCGCAATGATAATGGAAAATTAAAGGGATTTAATACCGATGGTTATGGATTTACCCAGTCTGCCAGAGATGCAGGCTGTGATGTGAAGGGACGCACCATCACCGTTATGGGTGTGGGCGGTGCCGGAATGGCAATCTGCGGACAGTCCGCCCTGGAAGGTGCAAAAAAGATCCATGTTTTTGCACGTCCTACCAGCCGTTACTGGGAACGTGCCGCTGCCATGGCAGAAAAAATGTCTCATATGACAGAATGTCAGATGATCCTTCATGAGATGGATGATCACGCCGCTCTGAAAGACGCACTGGAAGAAAGCACTCTTCTGATCAACGCTACTTCTGTGGGAATGGTTCCGGATGTGACCGGCACAGTCATCCCGGACAAAACTCTGTTCCATCCGGAACTTACGGTAGCCGATGTTGTGTATGAACCAAGAGAAACAAGACTTCTTAGAGAAGCCCGGGAAGCCGGATGTCCAACCTTTAACGGAATGTACATGCTGCTTCACCAGGGCGTAAAAGCATTCCACATCTGGACCGGACTGGATATGCCGGTTGAGATTGTAAGAGAGAAATATTTTAAATAATCCATCCCTGTTAATACACGATCCGCATATTAATTCCCTGTGGGAAATCTCCGTATTTTTCTCCGAAGAGATTGATTCCACCCTGATTTATGGCATCCGGGCGCACTCCGATCCTCAGAGAAATATACGGTTTTCCTGACAGGCGCACGGTTTCCAGTATATTCTCATCGTTCACCTTAATCTCATTGATGTAACATCCATCTTTTCGCAGAGAAACTCCTGTCATAAATCCATACTGCGTCAGACCTATGGGCCATACATTTGGTGTCAGTCTTCCTCTTCTTGCTCCCAGATCTCCCGGACATGTATAAGTCCCAATCTCTGTTCCATTAACTGAAAAAGTAATATCCGACGGCCACTGGGCATTATATCCAGGTGCTTCCGAACAGAGTTCCATGGAAAAATTCATCTCCCGGATGTTCCAGAGGGGATTTATTTTGTTGGGAAAACGATATTCTATATATCCCCGGCTGAACCAGATCAGCTGCGCCTGCTGCCTGTCCGTCGAATAAAAAGACCTTGGATCATCAAAAGTATCAATTACCCCGTTCATTCCCGCCAGGCCACAGGAAGGTTCCACCTGAAAATCTGTATAATTTCCAAGGGGCATCTGGTATACCAGCGTATTTTCCGCCGCGCTGATATCCGTATCATACGCTTCCAGATGAAACGAAATAAAATCGCACATGCAGACTCTCATGGAGCCATGAATTCCCGGCTGGCTTTCTGTAGATACCAGATGAGCATCCTCCAGACAGCGGATATGCAGCGCTGTTGAAGATAACGGGATTCCCAGTCTCCTGGAAATTTCCTGCAGTGACAACGGATGCACCTTTATCAGATTCAAAATATCAATCCGTACCGCTGAAGACAGCGCCTTTCCGATTGCTGTGATCCATGGTTTGTGACTCTCTGTTGACAGGTTCAGTTCCAGTTCCTTTTCCGTTGTAATTCCCTGACTGATTCTTTCTTCCGCCATTCTTTTTCCTCCGTTTCAAGATTCATGTAATGAATATCTGCTTCTTTTCTTATTTATTTCATTATTTATGTAATAAACATCATTTTTTCAAAAATATATACAAATTGCATTATACATTCTTGTTACAATCGCAGATTTGCGTCATTTTGCATTAAAACCATTGATTTTTTTGAATTTTGCAACTACAATTATGAGTATAAAAAAGAGAAAAAACTTTTTGAAGCTTCGTTTTTTCTTCTCTTTCCAGTAATTATGTAATAAATTTATTAACCCTATTATATGGCAGCCAACGTAACCTGACAACATTCTTTTTTATATCCCGGGCAATACCCATTACGGATATTTCAATATTGATTTTACTCAAAGAAAGGATTTAACTCTATGAGAAATGAATATCCGCGCCCTGATTTCATCCGGGAGAAATGGATGCCTTTAAATGGTACCTGGAATTTTCAGGACGGAACCGACAAAACTCCCGTAAAAATCCAGGTTCCCTTCCCGCCTCAGAGCAGACTCAGCGGGTTTCAGGAAGAACTTACTTCTGACAGAATTACCTATCAGCGGAATTTTTTTATCCCGGCAGAGTGGATCGGTCAGAGAATTCTTCTTCACTTCGGAGCTGTTGACTACAAATGCAGCGTATTTATCAACGATCATTGTGTTGGCTTTCATGAAGGCGGTCAGTCCTCCTTCACCTTTGATATCACAGATTTTCTTTCCGGAGGTGAAGAAACACTCACCGTGGCAGTTACCGATTACCTGCACGATGAGACCGTTCCCAGAGGCAAACAGTTCTGGAAATCATCCGGCGAGTTTATCTGGTACACACAATCCAGTGGCATCTGGCAGTCCGTATGGCTGGAGCCGGTAAATGAAGCCCACCTGGAATGGATTCATTTTACTCCGGATATTGATCAGGGTACTGTAGAAATCACTTATTCTCTTTCCGACTGCACTGTTTTTCCATGTGAACTGGAATGGGATATCCGGTTTAAGGACCATCCGGTTTCTCACGGTTCCCTTACCGTTTCCGAAAAACGCGGAAAGATAATTGTTGATATTTTCAAAAACAAAGCACTGCGCGGTTCCTTCCACTTTACCGGATGGTACTGGTCTCCGGAACATCCGAATCTTTTTACAGTAAGTGCACTTCTGAAATCCAGAAATATCCTTCTGGATCAGGTGGAAACTTACTTCGGAATGCGTAAAGTGCACGTCCACGGTGGCAGAGTTTATCTTAACAATCAGCCTTATTATCAGAAGCTGCTTCTGGATCAGGGATACTGGAAGGACGGACTTGTTACCGCACCTTCCGAAGAAAACTATATCCAGGATATTCAGAAAGCCAAGGAAATGGGATTTAACGGCTGCCGCAAACATGAAAAAGCGGAAGATCCTCTCTTTCTTTACTGGGCCGATAAACTTGGATTTCTCGTATGGGAAAGCACAGCCAGTTTCTGGAGTTTTTCTCCGCAGTCAGCAGCTGTTTTTTCCCAGGAATGGACCCATACCATACAGAGAGACTACAACCACCCCTGCATTATTCTGTGGAACATGATGAATGAAAGCTGGGGGGTTCCCAGACTTTACGATAACACACAACAGCAGCATTTTGCGCGGTCTCTGTATCATCTGGCTCATGGCCTGGATCCTTCCAGACTTGTAATCGCCAATGATGGATGGGAAATGACGGAAAATGACATCTGTGCATTTCACTCCTACAAACACGGATCTCCGGATAACCCGGATGCTCAGGCCGCATTTTCTCTGGGACTTCAATCTCTTTCCGGACTTGAAAGCCTGGTAGAACGACCGCTTTTTGCAGACAGCTTTGTTTATGAAGGGCAGCCGGTTATGCTTACAGAAGCCGGAGGAATTTCCCTTAAAACAGGAAAGGATAAAAAAAGCTGGGGCTATTCTGATACAGACAGCGAAGAAAGTTTTCTCGCAGCTTACAGCCATGTAATCCGATCCATCTACGCTTCTGATCTGCTTTGTGGTTTCTGCTACACACAGCTATCTGATATCCAGCAGGAACAGAATGGGCTTCTCGATGAAGATCATCAGTTCAAAACAGATCCGAAAAAAATCAAAGCAATCAACGATTCCAGGGAAACGACAACCTCATTTTCCACCATTGAAGACTATTAAAGGAGGCCTCTATGAAAAAAACAATTTTTGTACTTCTGGATGCCTGCCAGTATGAAGCCGGCACACGAAATCTCGGATATCTGGAACATCTGATTGATTACAAAAAAGGTGCCAAATATAAAGTAAAAGGAGAACTTCCTTCTCTTTCCAGACCTATGTATGCAACGCTTCTTACAGGAACTCCGGTCTTTTCCCATGGGATTACGACCAATGATACCCTGAGGACCCTGGACTGTGACAATGTTTTTTCCCTCTGTCAGAAACAGGGTGGAAAAACCGCAGCCGCCGCTTATCACTGGTTCGGAGAACTTTATAACCACATTCCATTTCGCATTGACCGTGAAAGAATACAGCTTCAGTCTTCCGAAACCATTAATTCCGGAATTTACTACTGGGATGACACTTACCCGGATTCCCATCTTTTTGCTGATGGCGAATTTCTCCGGCAGAATCAGAACCCGGATTTCCTCCTGATTCATTCTATGGCAATTGACGATCAGGGACATAAGCACGGATCCGGTTCAAAAGAATACGAAGAAGCCATCGCTATTGCAGGGCATATGATCGCCAATCTGCTTCCCACATGGAGAGCCGCAGGATACCATGTGGTTGTCACTGCAGACCACGGCATCAACGAACTTGGCATCCACGGAGGAAACGATTGTGCACAGCGTGATGTTCCACTTTATATTTTCAGCGATCAGGTATCTGCCGGTCGATTTGAAAATCAGTATATTTCACAGCTTTGCATTGCCCCGCTTCTGTGCCGGCTTCTTGATATCGAGCCATCCCCGGATATGATGGCAGAGATTCCGATCAATATGGCAGATGCTATTTCACTCATACCATAACAAAGGAGGGTTTAACTATGAGAAAACGTAACTTATCTTTAATGAGCACTGTACTTGCAGCCGCACTTTCCGCATCCATGCTGATCTGTGCCATTCCTGTCAGCGCTGCGGACGCTTCAACCGTTGTTTTAAACGGCGAAGAAATGAGTCTTGATGACCTGATCAAAAACGCCAAAGAAGAAGGGGATCTGCAGTCTGTGGGAATGCCTGATGACTGGGCAAACTGGAAAGGTTCCTGGGATGCAATCACAGATACTTACGGAATCACCCACGGCGATGTTGATATGACTTCCGCAGAAGAGCTTTCTCAGTTTGCAGCTGAAAAAGATGATCCTACAAAAGATATCGGTGATATCGGTCTTTCCATGACACCAGAAGCCATCAAACAGGATGTCATCGGCACCTACAAAGCTTCCACCTGGGATTCCTTCCCGGACTGGGCAAAAGATCCTGACGGCCACTGGATCATGACCTATACCGGATCTCTTGCCTTCATCGCAAACACAGAGTTTACCGGCGGAAAATGCCCGACATCCTGGGAAGATGTAAAGAACGGGGATTATCTGGTATCTGTCGGAAATGTTCTTGGCGGTGCCGCATCACAGGTTGCTGTATTATCCTGTGCGATCGCCAATGGCGGTTCCATGGATAATGTCCAGCCAGGAATTGATTACTTTAAAGAACTGGCCAAAGCCGGACGTCTTGACACCGGCGACACCACTTCCGCCCGCCTTGCAAGCGGTGAAATGGTCTGCTGTGTAGGTAATTATGATTATTCTGTCCTTGCATGGAGAGATAACATTGTAGCAGAAAATCCAACCATGGAACTTGATATCACAATCCCGTCTGACGGTTCCGTAACAAACGGATACGCGCAGATCATCAACAAATACGCGCCTCATCCAAATGCGGCAGGTCTTGCCATTGAATATCTCTGCAGCGACGAAGGTGCCATCAACCGTGCAGAAGGATATGCACGTCCGACCAAACAGGACGTAACACTTCCTGACGATGTAAAATCCAAACTTCTTGATGATGATTTATACAAAAACTGTACAAATATCTCTGATGTTGACGCATTAAACAGCGCATGTGCAGAAATCGCTGAATTATGGGAAAGAGAAGTTCTTCCACTGGTTCAGTAAAAGGGAGGGCTGACAGATGAAAAAAGTTCGTAACCTTCAAAAACTGATACCGCTTCTTCCGCTACTTTTGCTGGCTATCCTGTTTATCTTTCTGCCGATTATAAGCATGGTCCAGAAAAGCTTTTTATCACCGGAAACGGGTGCTTTTACATTCAATAATTACAAAACAATCTTTACAGATTCCGTTTATCAGGTAGCAACCAGCAACAGTCTGTATCTGTCCTTTGCTTCCACTATCATTGGACTGATCCTCTCTTTCTTTATTGCCTGGGCAGTCAATGAACTTGGAAAAAACGGACAGAGCCGTATGTTATCCATGTTGAATATGGTATCAAATTTTGCTGGCTTACCACTTTATTTTTCATTTGTAGTTATTCTTGGAAACACCGGAATTTTTGTACTTGCATTGCGTGCCATCGGTATACAGCTGTCTACCGTTTTCCGTCTGTATTCCATCCAGGGGCTTTTGCTGATGTTCATTTACTTTCAGCTGCCCCTGGGCAGCCTGATGCTGGTTCCTGCTTTTCAGGCAGTGGATTCTTCCTGGAAGGAAGCAGCTGAGATCCTGGAAGCTTCCCCGTTCCAGTTCTGGACGCGAATTGGAATTCCGGTAATGCTTCCGAGTCTTCTTGACACCTTTGCACTGCTTTTCGCCAATGCGATCACAGCTTACGCCACAGTTCTTCTTCTGGTAACCACCAGTATTCCTCTTCTTCCGGTAAAAATCACAACCATGTTTACCGGAGAAATGACACCACAGAAAGAAATGGGATCTGCTCTGGCAATCTGGATGATTATCATCATGCTGGCCGTTATCTGTATCTGCAATCTTCTGAAAAAGCTGACGTATAAAGGAGGGGAACAGGTATGAAACGAAGAAAAAAACTGCCTTATGTTATCATTATCCTCGCCTGTATTTTTCTCCTGATTCCATTTGCTGCAACCCTTGTCTACTCCTTTACCATCGGATGGACAAAACTGTTTCCTGCAGGATGGACTTTTAAATACTGGATACAGGCATTTACCGAGCCAACACTGTGGCCCGCTATCCTTCGAGGCGTTCTGATCAGTATTCCGCCGATTCTGATCTGCAACATCGTTGTAATTCTGGCTCTGTATACTTCAGTGGTCTATTATCCAAAACTTGAAAAATACATCCAGACCATCTGTATGATTCCAAATTCCCTGAAGGGTGTAACGATTGCAATTCCTGTACTGGCACTTTATGCAGGCGGAGTAACTTTCTTTTCCAACCGAATGGTAATGCTGGTCTGTATTTACAGTATTTCCATCCTGCCTTTTGTATATCAGGGAATCCGAAACAATCTGCACGGAATCAACGTTACCCGTCTTCTGGAAGCAGCGGAAATCCTGGGTGCCGGAAAATTATACGCATTTATCCGGATTATTCTTCCGAATATGCTGGCCGGTATTCTGGTATCTTCTCTTCTCGCTCTCTCCACAGTTTTCGGAGATTTTGCAGTCATAAAAATCATTGCGGGAAACAAATACGAAACCATTCAGATGCTTCTGTACAACAGCCGTCTGATTGTACTTCAGTATCAGTGTGTAATTGTAATCATCATGTTTACAGTT
The DNA here is from genome assembly GCF_018785655.1 of Blautia sp. MCC269. Taxonomy (NCBI): domain Bacteria; kingdom Bacillati; phylum Bacillota; class Clostridia; order Lachnospirales; family Lachnospiraceae; genus Blautia; species Blautia sp. MCC269. The sequence continues at coordinate 53,689 of NZ_WQQE01000038.1, forward strand.
ACTCTGGTTATTTCACAGCTTGTTTTTAAATTTCAGAACAGAAAGAGATAGGTGATATAAATGGCATATATTGAATTCAGAAATGTTCACAAAAGTTTCGGAAATAACGAAGTTCTGAAAGGCATCAATCTTTCTATTGATGAGGGAGAATTTGTCACTCTTCTCGGTCCGTCCGGCTGTGGAAAAAGTACGCTTCTCCGCTGTTTTTCAGGCCTGGAGACCGTTACGGAAGGAGAAATTTATCTGGACGGAACAAACATCACCGATTTTACTCCCAAACAGCGAAAAATCGGCATGGTTTTCCAGCAGTACAGTCTGTTCCCCAATATGACTGTGCGCCAGAATGTTGCCTTCGGCCTTCAGATGCAGAAAAAAGACAAACATTTTATTGCGGAAAAAGTAAAAGATGTTCTTCATACCGTAGGACTTTCCGACAAGCTGGACCAGTATCCACGTCAGCTGTCCGGCGGCCAGCAGCAGCGTGTTGCCCTGGCCCGTGCCATTATCATGGAACCGAAAGTTCTTCTGCTGGATGAGCCTTTAAGTGCAATTGATGCCCTGCTGCGAAGAAACCTTCAGGTTGAAATCCGTAAAATTCAGCAGAATCTGAAAATGACTACCATTTTCGTCACACATGATCAGGAAGAAGCCATGGTTATGTCCGACACCATCCATCTGTTTAATGTGGGCCAGATCGAACAGTCCGGATCACCGGCAGATATCTATACCCATCCACAGACAAAATTTGCAGCCAATTTTATCGGACACTATAACATCCTCAGCAATCCGGATCTCAAAAAACTGTGCGGTCTTTCCTCAGACTGTGACTTTGTCGCAATCCGCCCGGAAGCCGTCCTGATTTCTCCGGAACCCCTTAATGATGCTGTGCATTTCCAGGGAAAGATCACCGGTGTGATGCTGCGTGGAACTACCATTTCCTACACCATAGACTGCGATGGTATCGAATTACGGGCAGATACCCTGTTTGAAACCAACCGGCAGCGCAATATGGGCGAAATGCTTCAGCTCCAGATTTTGAAAGAAGATATTCTTCATCTTCATTAATAACTCCTGACTTTACGGAGGTATTCCCTGCAAAAAAACTCCCACCAACAGGCAGCTATAAACAGCTGTCTCTGTCAGCGGGAGTTTGGTTATGTTATTTTATAACTTCTTATTTCTTTTCTTCCTGAACTTCGATCTTACGGATAGTCTTGTTCTTGATCTCTTCTTTGATGAAGCTGATGAACTCGCCAAGATCTTTCATTCCTTCATCACCAAGGTAACGGCTTCTTACGGAAACCTTGCCCTCTTCTTCCTCTTTTGCACCAACGATAAGCATATACGGTACTCTCTCAAGACGTGCCTCACGAATCTTGTAGCCCATCTTCTCAGAACGTCCGTCTACAGAGCAGCGGATGCCGGCTTCTTTCATCTGAGCCTCAACCTTCTGCGCATAATCGTTGAATTTCTCGGAGATCGGGATCACACGAACCTGCTCCGGGCAGAGCCATGTCGGGAACATACCGGCATATTTCTCGATCAGCCATGCAAGTGTTCTCTCATAGCATCCCATAGATGTACGGTGGATGATGTACGGACGCTGTTTGTCACCGTTCTCATCGATGTAGTACATATCAAACTGCTCAGCAAGAAGTGCATCCCACTGAATTGTGATCATAGTATCTTCTTTTCCGTATACGTTCTTGGCGTTGATATCAACCTTCGGTCCGTAGAAAGCAGCCTCTCCCACATCCTCTGTGAACGGAATGTTCAGCTCCTCAAGCATCTGGCGGATATGGCCTTCTGTCTCTTCCCATACCTCCGCATCACCAATGTATTTCTCTTTATTTGCAGGGTCCCATTTGGAAAGATGATATGTTACATCTTCCTCAACACCAAGTACCTGCAGACAGTACTGAGCAAGTGCGATACAGTCTTTGAACTCTTTTACCATCTGGTCCGGTCTTACGATCAGATGTCCCTCGGAAATCGTAAACTGACGAACTCGTGTCAGGCCATGCATCTCACCGGAATCCTCATTACGGAACAGTGTGGAGGTCTCACCGAGACGGATCGGCAGATCACGGTAGCTGTGCTGCTCTGCTTTGTATACATAGTACTGGAACGGACATGTCATCGGACGAAGTGCGTAAACTTCTTTGTCTTTCTCCTCGTCTCCAAGTACGAACATTCCGTCTTTGTAATGATCCCAGTGTCCGGAGATCTTGTAAAGGTCGCTCTTTGCCATCAGAGGAGTTTTTGTTCTTACGTATCCACGTTTTGTCTCCTCGTCCTCGATCCAGCGCTGAAGCTCCTGCATCATGATCACACCGTTTGGCATGATAAGCGGAAGTCCCTGTCCGATTACGTCTACTGTTGTGAAGATTTTCATCTCACGGCCAAGTTTGTTATGATCGCGTCTCTTAGCCTCTTCCATCTGCTCCAGATGCTCTTTCAGCTCATCCTTTGTTGCATATGCAGTTCCGTAGATACGTGTAAGCATTGCGTTTTTCTCGCTTCCTCTCCAGTATGCGCTGGAAGAAGAAAGAAGCTTGAATGCTTTGACTCCTTTTACGCTCATCAGGTGTGGTCCTGCACAGAGGTCTGTCCAGTCTCCCTGGGAATAGAAGGAAATCTCCTCTCCCTCCGGAAGATCCTCGATCAGCTCTACCTTATATGGCTCATTTTTCTCTTTGAAGTATGCGATGGCATCCTCACGGGATTTTGTGAAACGCTCGATCTTTGCGCCTTTTTTGATGATCTTTTTCATCTCTTTTTCGATGGCATCAAGATCATCGCGTGAAAATGGCTCATGATCGAAATCATAATAGAATCCTGTGTCAATGGATGGTCCGATGGCAACCTTTGCCTCCGGATACAGGTTCTGTACTGCCTGTGCCATTACATGAGATGCTGTATGACGAAGAACTGCAAGGCCCTTCTCATCTCTTGCTGTAAGGATGTTAAGCTCACAGTCACTGTCAAGAACTGTACGGAGATCCACAACCTCTCCGTTTACCTCTCCTGCACATGCTGTGCGTGCAAGGCCTTCACTGATATCATATGCGATATCGATTACAGATTTTGCTTCTGCATATTCTTTTTTTGATCCGTCTTTTAATGTGATGATCATAATCGTTTCTCCTTTCATTTTCGGTAAATTTCTATGGTACACAGTGCAGTTTCTGTTATTATGAAGGATTTTTTTGCAATAAAAAATCCCTCACAGTACATCGTGCACTGTAAGGGACGAGTTTGTTCATTCTCGCGGTTCCACCCTGCTTGCTCTGCTTCCCTAGTCACGCCAGGATACAAAGCCTCTCAATTTAGATGATAACGGAATCACCGGACCGGATTGGGGCCACTCGGAGGTAGTTTTCGACTGTTTCCTGATAAGATGTTTCCAGCACTTCACATCTCTCTCTGTAACATTTCACAGCTTACTCGTCTCGTCAACGTGTTGCTTTATTGCTTTTTCTGTGGTTCATTATAAGCTCATGATTTTTATTTGTCAACGCATGTTGGCAAAATTTTTCAGATTTATACATTCCTGTGTTACTGATCACGGAGCAGGCAGTAACCTCCTGTGAACTACAGATTTCCCATGAGTTTATCTTTAATGACAGCCAGAATCTCTCTTGGAATGTAGATCAAAAGACGCCAGCTTCTGTATCTGGACGGAATCATGGCAACTTCACGGAAACCACATTTTCTGGCAATGGCTGCGCCTCTCCACACATGAAAATTGTTAGTGACAACGCCTACAGAACAGTTGCAGGTTCCAATTTTTCTAAGGCTGAAAGCCAGATTTTCTTTCGTACTGGTGGATTTTTCTTCCAGGATCAGACGGCTTCCGTCAATTCCATGACCTGTAAGATACCGGTACATAGCCTCTGCTTCTGAAATATTTTCCCCGGTACCTTTTCCACCGGAAAGCACTGCCTTCGTCCCGGGATTCTCCTCAAGATAAAGAAGGGCCCTTCTGGCTCGTTCCAGAAGGGCAAGTGTCATCCGTGTTCCGTCCACATGGGCACCTAACACGATAATGTAATCCAGATTCTTCTTTACGCTCATTATCTTCCGCAGCAGTATTTGTATTTCTTGCCGCTTCCGCATGGACACGGATCGTTTCTTCCGACTTTATGTGGTTTCACAACTGTGCCGGATTTCTTCTGCTCCATGTAGAGAGCTTTCTTCTTCTCTTCTGTGAAGATCTTATCCCACTGAGGAAGGTTGTACAGCCAGTCAGCCTTAGCATCTACCATGTTCTTGTAGAGAGCTTCTTTATCGAATGCAAGGTTAACCTTGGTGTTCTCATCCATAGTTTCAATCGGGTTCGGAACCTTCAGGCTGTCGTTGATTCCGTCAAGGAAACCAACCATAGTCATAACGTCCTGGCCGTATTTCTCAGCAAGCTCTTTAACGGTTCCGGAAACAACCTCATCCGGGTTCTCCAGAAGCTGCTCGTAAATGTTCTTCTCAATGTTAAAATAAGTTGCCCAGAAGCGCTGAAGCTTATTCTTATCTGCATTCTGATTATAAGCAACGGAACGCCACTGCTCAAGAATTGTCATATCGCTCATTGTCTGATCCTCTTTTCCAAAATTTTAAATGAGTAAAGCGGACATTTACATTCCGCTTTATGATGTGCGTTTATTATAGCATCTTTTCCACAAAAACACAAATTATAATATCATAAAATCCTATAATTTTATATATAATTTGTATAATAAACACAGCTTCAGGATATACTTTTTATATCCTCCCCTTTAGACGCAGAGGGCTTCGCGATGGTGCAGGTTCTCTGCGTTTCTCTTTTTACACCGGAGGTTATTTCACGCCAAGTTTTTCAAGCTCTTTTGCCGCCTGTTTCAGGTTTTCGAACTGAATGGTACGGATTCCTGCTTTTCTGGCCCCTTCACAGTTGATGGCCCGATCGTCCATAAATACTGACTTCTCCGGTTTCAGATCATAGCGTTTCAGAAGTGTCTCATAAATATCCACTTCCGGCTTAATCTGCTGTACATCACAGGAAAATACCACTCCATCCATATATTTCAGGAACGGCATATCCTTCTTTGTGCGATCCAGCATATAAGTTCCGTAATTGGAAAGAACGTAGAGATGATATCCCTGGTTTTTGAGATATTTTACCCAGGTTTCCGCATAGTCATAGAGATGCATGCATTCCGGGTCACGTCGTACCACCTCACGGATGTCTGCCTCATATTCCGGCGCACTTTCTACAAATTTATCCACATACCAGGATTCCTCATGGAGTGCTCTGTCCTGCTCCTCCCAGATTGGATTTCGAAATGTTGCATCTGCGATTTTTTGATATTTCTCTTCCGGGAAGTTGTAGCTCTTCAGATACTCTTCCCAGTCATATCCCATCAGCACATTTCCCACATCAAAAATAACATTCTCGATCATACGGTCCTCATCCTCCTTTGGTTTCTTAGGTCCCCAGATCCGGTACGCCATCCAGAAAACATAAGCCACGATCGGTACCAGCACAGCTGCCGCAAAAGCGCCACGGAACAGTGTCTGTGAGCTCTCACTATTGCCCCATGCAAACACCATTGGAAGGCAGAATATGAGAAGCAAAAGAACAACACCTGCCAGTGCCGCAATTCTTTTAAAATTTTTCATTGAGATTCCTTTCACATGATATGTCAGTTATTACAGGCATCCTTATCTTCATCCACTTAGCAATTAACAAAAGGGCGCCGGAGAAGTTTCCCCGGCGCTGCCTGTCATAATCCTGTCACAGTAAATGATTATCTATAAATGATGTCGTTTCTTCCTGGTCCGTTGGAGATCATGGTGATCGGGAATCCGATGTGTTTCTCTACGAACTCTACATATTTTCTGCAGTTTTCCGGAAGATCCTCATATTTTTTGATTCCACGGATATCGCATTTCCATCCCGGAAGCTTCTCAATAACCGGTTTTGCTTTCTCAAGCTGCACAGTTGTCGGGAATTCTGTTGTTACCTCTCCGTCGATCTCATAGCCTGTGCAAACCGGGATCTCATCCAGATATCCCAGAACATCCAGTACTGTAAAAGCAACGTCTGTAGCTCCCTGGAGACGGCATCCGTATTTGGATGCAACACAGTCGAACCATCCCATACGTCTCGGACGGCCTGTAGTAGCACCGAACTCACCACCGTCACCGCCACGTTTTCTCAGCTCATCTGCTTCCTCGCCGAAGATCTCAGAAACGAATGCACCTGCTCCAACTGCACTGGAGTAAGCTTTGCATACGGTTACGACCTTCTTGATCTCATATGGAGGCAGGCCTGCACCGATGGCACCATAAGCAGCCAGTGTGGAAGAGGATGTAACCATCGGATAGATTCCGTGATCCGGGTCTTTCAGAGTTCCGAGCTGTCCCTCAAGAAGAACCTGTTTGCCCTCTTTCAGTGCATTCCAGAGATAGAGAGATACGTCACATACGTATGGCTCAACCATTTTCTTGTATTCCATCAGCTCGTTCATGATATCTTCCGGTTTCAGAAGCGGTTTGTGATAGAGATGCTCAAGTGTTACGTTTTTGGTCTCACAGATACGTACAACTTTCTCTTTCAGTGCTTCCTCATCAAAGAGCTCACTTACCTGGAAGCCGATCTTTGCATATTTGTCAGAATAGAACGGAGCGATTCCGGATTTTGTGGAACCGAAAGCCTTGCCGCCAAGACGCTCCTCTTCATACTGATCGAACAGAATGTGGTAAGACATTACCATCTGTGCTCTGTTGGAGATCAGGATCTTCGGTGCCGGTACTCCACGGCCTACTACTTCGTTGTACTCCTTGAAGAATACCGGAATATTCAGTGCAACACCGTTTCCGATGACACTTGTTGTATGTCCGTAAAACACACCTGACGGAAGTGTATGAAGTGCGAATTTACCGTAATCATTTACGATGGTGTGGCCCGCATTGGCTCCACCCTGAAATCTTACGATGATATCGGCTTTCTCAGCAAGCATGTCAGTGATCTTGCCTTTACCCTCATCTCCCCAATTTGCTCCTACTACTGCAGTTACCATAACACAGTTTCCTCCTTGTGTCTTTCTCTATTATTCGGAACGACATGTTCTCTGCCTGTAATACACAGAGACACGTCATTCCTGTCTGTGTTCATTTCTTAATGTTTATAACATCTTGGAATTATACGTTGATCTCAACCTTAACGCCAAGCAGATCCTTATGTGCATCCAGAACCGGCTGTACCACATTGGCGATAAATGCCTCTGTCTGCTCTTTGGCACGTCCTGTATATCTGGACGGATCCATGGATTTCTGAAGATCCTCAAGAGTCAGGTTAAATGCCGGATCCGCAGCGATCAGCTCAAGAAGGTTGTTTTCCTTACCTTCTACCTTCACATTCTTGCCTGCTTCCATGGAAAGCTCACGGATACGCTCATGAAGCTCCTGACGGTCTCCGCCTGCCTTAACTGCATCCATCATGATATTCTCAGTTGCCATGAACGGAAGCTCGGACATCAGTCTCTTCTCGATAACCTTCGGATAAACAACCAGTCCATCTACAACATTGAGGCAGAGATCCAGGATTCCATCGATGGCAAGGAAGCCTTCCGGAACGCTGAGACGCTTGTTTGCAGAGTCATCCAGAGTTCTCTCAAACCACTGTGTTGCAGATGTGATTGCCGGGTTCAGGGCATCGATCATCACATATCTGGACAGGGAAGCGATTCTCTCACTTCTCATCGGATTTCTCTTATATGCCATAGCCGAAGATCCGATCTGGGATTTCTCAAACGGCTCCTCCACTTCTTTCAGATGCTGAAGAAGACGGATGTCGTTGGACATCTTATGTGCACTTGCAGCGATTCCCGCAAGGATATTCAGTACACGGGTGTCAACCTTTCTGGAATAAGTCTGTCCGGAAACCGGATAGCAGGACTTAAATCCCATCTTCTCGGCGATCATCGGATCGATCTTGTCGATCGTCTCCTGATCTCCGTCAAAGAGCTCCAGGAAGCTTGCCTGTGTACCGGTTGTTCCCTTGGAACCAAGAAGTTTCATGGTGCTTAATACATACTCAAGATCCTCCAGATCCATCAGGAATTCCTGTGTCCAGAGAGTTGCTCTCTTACCTACGGTTGTGGGCTGTGCCGGCTGGAAATGAGTAAATGCCAGAGTCGGCTGATCCTTATACTGTGCAGCAAACTTGGAAAGCTCAGCGATCACATTCACAAGTTTCTTGCGGACAAGTTTCAGTGCCTCTGTCATAACGATAATGTCAGTGTTATCTCCTACATAACAGGAGGTCGCTCCCAGATGGATGATACCTTTTGCCTTCGGGCACTGTACACCAAACGCATACACGTGAGACATTACATCATGGCGAACCTGACGCTCACGCTCCTTAGCCACATCATAGTTGATATCATCCGCATGAGCTTTCATCTCGTCAATCTGCTCCTGGGTGATGTTAAGGCCAAGCTCACGTTCCGTCTCAGCAAGTGCGATCCACAGCTTTCTCCATGTGCGGAATTTCATGTCCGGGGAAAAAATGTACTGCATCTCTTTGCTTGCGTACCGCTCTGACAGCGGGCTTACATATCTGTCTGTATTCATTATTATCCTCCTGATTACATACATCCGGGCCGGAATGGCGAATGATCCGTTATCTGCCCGAATCTGGTTAATTCACGCCTCTTGAAATTATATAACATTGCCTCTTTAAAAGCAACCGTTTGTTACTCCATACCCTGATGGAATTTTCCCAGGAATTCCTTCATTCTGCCATTATCGGAAGAAAATACCTCCTGTGGGGTTCCTTTCACTGCGATCACACCCTTGTCCATAAAAATGATACGATCGGAAATATCTCTTGCAAAATTCATCTCATGGGTAACAATCACCATGGTGATATGCTCCTGTGCCAGATCCTTGATAACCTTCAGGATCTCACCGGTGAGCTCCGGATCCAGTGCAGATGTCGGCTCATCAAAAAACAAGATCTTCGGGTTCATGCAGAGGGCACGGGCAATGGATACTCGCTGCTGCTGTCCTCCGGAAAGCTGGAAAGGATATGCGTTCTCCTTATCTGCCAGGCCCATCTTCTTAAGAAGGCTTCTTGCCTGGGCATAAACTTCATCTTTCTTTCTCTTCTGCACTTTTAAAGGTGCATCCACGATATTTTTCATTACGGAAAAATGAGGAAACAGATTAAACTGCTGGAATACCAGTCCCACATCTCCTGTTTTGATGATCTCGCCGCTGTCCGGTGTCTCAAGACCTGTGGCGCAGCGCAGGATGGTGGACTTGCCGGAACCGGAAGGACCGATGATACTTAAAACTTCCCCCTCTTCCACATCAAGCGAAATGTCTTTGAGAACTTCCAGCCCGTCAAAGCTTTTTTTGATATGTTTCATTTCAAATAATTTCATATTCTGTACTCTCCATTCCGGTTAACGGTAGTAATTCATGCTCTTCTCAACCTTCTGCATCACAACAGCCACGATCAGATTGAATACATAATAAAATACGGCAGCGATCACAAAGGGCATCATGGTCGTCTGTGCACTTGCGATCTGCTTGGCAATGGTAAACATCTCCGCTACTGCCACAACAAAGGCAAGGGAAGTATCCTTGACCAGTGTAATAACTTCATTGGTAATGGATGGCAGGATCCTTTTGATCACCTGTGGAAGGATGATGCGGAAAAACGTCTGCACTTTATTGTATCCGAGGATCTTTGCAGCCTCATACTGTCCAACCGGCATGGACTCAATGCCGCCACGGTAGATTTCTGCAAAATAGGCCGCATAGTTGATGGCAAATGCGATAAATACAGCGATCAGGCTGTATCCCATGGAAATACGGATTCCAAAGATAAAATATGGACCGAAATATACAACCATCAGCTGCAACATCAGAGGAGTTCCTCTCATGATGGATATGTAAGCGGATACAATGGCACGGATCACTTTGTTTTTGGACATTCTGCCAAAACAGATCAGAAGTCCCAGCGGCAGAGAAAACAGCAAAGTTACAAAAAAGATCTCAATGGAGACCAGCATTCCTCCTGCCAGCTGCTGAAGCATTACAATAAAACTCATTTTTTTCCTCCTGGTTCGGAGTATCTGTCCCATTTATCGGACTGATACCTGTAATTCCTGTAAACAACAGGAAATGAGCATGCCCGGCAGCTCTTCCAACGCCGAAGCACCCTCATTTCCTTTTTATGCAAAAGCTTCAAAAACTTCTGCTATGTTTCTTATTTCTCCTGCTGTTTGATAGTTTCTGAAAAATATCTTCACAGTTTTTGCTGTAATCTGAGACTGGATCACTTAGATTCAGAATCCGCTTCTTTCTCTGTGCTATCTGCACTTTCTTCTGTGTCAGCTTCTGTGGAATCGGAATCTGAGTCCTCCTTATCCTCGCTGATGCAGAGCATACTCTTATCCAGCTCATATTTATCTGCAAGCTTGTCAACTTCACCGGACTCGTCAAGTTTCTTGACTTCATCCCATACCAGATCTTTCAGTTCATCGTTACCCTTCTTAAATCCGATGCCATACTGCTCATTCTGGATCGGCTCGTCAAGGATCACATATTTATCCTTGCCTCTCTGGGAAAGCTGATAATTGGCAACACCAATATCAACAGCAACCGCATCTGCAGCACCGGAATCAATGTTCATAAATGCGGTGTTGTAATCCGGGTTCTCTGTGAGAGATGCAAAGCTGTCCTTCAGTTCCTTATTGTCATCGTTGTTCAATGCGTCCAGTGCAGCGGATGCAGCCTGTACAACTACGTTCTTACCCTTAAGGTCTGCAAGCTTCTCAATTCCGGAATCCTTGGCAACTACGATCACCTGCTCATTGTTGATATAAGGATCGCTCCATGTATAATCATCCTCACGGCCGTTAATGGTAAATCCGTTCCAGATACAGTCGATGGTTCCGGAATTCAGCTCCATATCCTTGGAATCCCAGTTGATCGGCTTCTTGACAAGCTCCCAGCCAAGATTATCACATACTTCCTGAGCCAGGTCAAGGTCAAATCCCACATATTCTCCATTATCATCCTTATATCCGAATGGAGGGTACTCTGCGTCAAATCCGACGATCAGTGTCTTATCCTCAACACCAGCCTGTACACTTACTCCTGTTACCATCATTCCTATTGTCATCGCTGCCGCCATTACTACTGCAACTGTTCTCTTCTTCATGATCGTTCTCCTTTTTTTCGTTATCCCTTTATCACGTGGTCACTCTACTACGCGAAAGCGTATGGTTATAGTAACATACCAAAAAGGAGCTGTCAAGAGCAAACCTTCTGCTCTGCCAGATAATCTTTGTATTTCTTTCTTGCGGTTTTTAAATAGGCTCTGGAAATAGGGATCTCAGTCTGTCCAATTACAAAACTGTTCTTTTTGAGTGTGTTCACTTTCTCCAGATTGATGCAAAAGCTCTGATGGCATCTCATAAAATTACTGTCGGAAAGCTGTCCCGCAAAATCTCCCAGACGCGCTCTGCAGCTGAGTTTCTTTCCGTCGGTAAGGTGGAAGGTTACATTATGGAGGCTGCTGGATATGTACGCCAGACTGTTATGCTGGAGTGTATAAACCTGAGTTCTGTAATGAAAATGCAGCGCCTTTCCGCCTTCTCTTTCACAGGTGGTCAGGATAGGTAACAGCACATGCTCCAGTTCTCCGCTTTCTACAGGTTTCGTCAGATAATTAAAAGCAAATACCTCAAAAGCTTCTTTATAAAATTTCTCATTTTCCGCTACCATGATGACCGGAATATAATTTCCCCGAAGCCGTATCGCACGGACTGTCTCCAGGCTCTTTCCATTTTCACCATCCAGACCCATAAATACCACATTACAGATCTTATGCCCTTCCGTCAGTCCGTCAAGAAGGCTCTGCCTGCTACGGTATATCAGGATCTCTGCATCCGGAAGCAGCGTTGAAAGCTGTCTGTAAAGCTTCTGAGCATCTTTTCGTATTTCATCACATACCGCAATAGTTATCACTGCCATGGTTCTGGTTCCCTCCGCCCTGTTCTTTCTTGATATGATCTATTCTATTTTCAAAAAAACTCTCTCGCAATATGTGCCACCAATTGTGCTCGGATTTTTTACAAATAATTGCAATTCCTGATCTGTTTTTGTATAATAATGCCACAAGTATGAAAAAAGGAGAATTATTATGTCTGACTTCAGCAGCAAATGCCGTGAATATCTAAAAAATACAGGAGAAACGGTATACCAGTTATCTGCATCCTCAGGCCTTGACCGTACCTCTCTGCAGCGTATGATCACAGGCAAACGTCTGCCTGGAATGGATTTTGTCCGTCAGTTCTGCGATTCGATCCGGATTAATCCATCCCAGCGTCAGGAACTGATTGAATTATATAAAATCGAAAAAATTGGAAAAGAAATTTACTATAATCGGAAATACATCCAGGAACTTCTCCGTGTGATCAGCACCCAGCAGATGCTTTTCTCCTCTGGTTTTCACAGTCTTACTTCTCTTCCGTTTTACAGTGGAGACTTTTCACTTGATGTGGAAAAAAAAGTTTTAAACCTTTTTGAAGATATCCTGCTCTCCGGTTCCGACGAAAAGATCTGCACCAACATTCCTGCAAACTGTCGGCTTATTGTACAAGTTTCTGCACATCTCTATCCGGAATATCAAAAGCTTCCTCCTGTTATCCAGATTCTTCCGCTTCACCAGAATCCTACCGCATCACCGGACTATAATATGAACCTGTAAACTTTTTTGTGTACCATTCTTCCGATCCTGTGCGGCTTTCTCAATTATCAGCCCTACTATTATTACACCCAGGCCGGAAGAGAACTTTCCTGTTATGAATTGTTTCCGTTTTTCTTTATTACAGAAAAGAAACTCCTGCTTATTTCTTCTGATATGTCAACTTTCATATCTACAGAAAATCCGGAAGTTATACATTCCTATCAGCAGGAATTTCAGAAAATCCTGGAAAACTCCAGCCGTTTTTTCCAGCAGTCGGATTCTCCTTCACAGATCCTGGAGATTTTCGGTTCCATTATGAACACCAATATTACAACAAACTTTGCGCTGGAGTCTCATCCATGTCTTGCGTTGATGTCCTATGGACCCGACTTTGTACAGGCCCTCTTTGAAAACAGAGATATTGATCATTCCAACTCTGTTTATACACAACTGGTTTCTATTTTAAAACAGCCGCAGTTTGCCTTTACAGAAAACGACACTTCCTGTAACTATTTCACCCTGAATGGAATCCGGAAGTTTGCACAGACCGGTCTTCTGGACGGTCCATATTCCTATCATCAGACACCACTTCCAAAAGAAGAACGGAGAAAATCGATCCAGCACATTCTTGACACAGATATGGGCGGTGAAAAATGCAAGATCCTTAAGCATTCTGTCCTCCCTGAAACGGGAATCCATCTTGAAGTTCTGTCCGATTATTCTGTTTTTCTCTGTTTTCTTTCCAAAGAAGATACTTTTATGTGCGTTTATCTGAAAGAAACCAGTATCGGACAGGCTCTGGACGACTATCTCTCTTCTCTTTCCGAAGAAGAAGCTGTCTACACAAAAAAAGAAGCCCGGCAGATCCTGCTGGGACTTCTTGAACAGCTTTAAGAGCCTGTACTTCTGTGATATTCTCTTGTAAGATCCTCCAATATCCTGTCAGTCTCTCCGGGTGCAATCTTCTGCTCCGGGAGGCTGATAAACTGTTCCAGAGCTCTGGCAGTTTCTTTTTTTACGGAATCCTCTGCCTTCAGATCTTCCTGTATCTTTTCAAATTCTTCCGGTGTATGCACACTTCGGTAAGCCAGAAGATAAATCTTCAGTGCCTTTTCTGACTGGTTTACCTTCCATGCAGCAAAGAAACAGTCCAGTGCCTTATCCATCTGAAACAGATAACTGTAAGCACATCCCTGATTATGCAGAATCCGCTCTCTCATTTCTCTGGAGATTTCTCTGGAATCTTTTTCCAGAAGCTTCTGATAAACACGGATTGCGTTCACGTACATCCGGTTTTCCATGAGGGCATCCCCTTTTCTCTTTTCCCGTATCTCCTCGGATTCCTTATTTCTTCTTTCAATCCTTCCATTCAGGATACGAAGTTCTTCATAAGCCAGATAATTGATCTCTTTAAATATCGGATACAGAATTTCCTCCAGACCTGCCTCTTTTCCAATGAAAGGTCGAAGCTTCGCCGCAAGTTTTGGAAGTTTCAGTTCCTCATCCAGCCAGGTACACAGCTTATTACTGATAAGAGAACGATCCACAAGGTAAAGATTATTATAAAGATAATAGCAGAGTTCTTCTATGGAATAAATATTCGTGCTGATATTTTCAATGTAAAATGGTTTCTCTGCTTTCTTTACCTGGCATAAAATATATCCGCTCATACCTGTTTCCTTTCTTCTGTCTCATCCCAGCGTACCAGTTCTTTCCATGTCTTCCCGCTGGATGGATACATTTCCCCAAATCCAAGATCCTTTACTGTGATCTCACAGTCTTTCGATGATACGTATTTCAACGTAAGTGCAAGTCTGGTCGTCCGGTTTGGTCGTTTTGGCAAACCTTTAAGCGCCATTGCCACCCGCTTTCTCTCCGTTTCATCCGGAAGATTTACTACAAAGACCAGTTCTTCCGTATCATCCAGGATCAGTTCACACTCTGCATTGCATTCATACCAGTTGCTGCCGCCTTCGATCAGCGGATAATACGCAGGAGAACCCATCACCCGCATATCCATTCCCACATCCGCAGTAACCAGGGAATCGCTTAAATATCTGTACCCTTTTAATTTTTTGTCTTCAAGTCTGTCCTTACCGGCGATGCAGGCTCCTTTTGCAAAGAGATTGTTTCCGTAAAATACTTTGCGTCCCTGATGACACAGAAGCTTTACTGACTGCTGTGCCCACTGCTGGTCGAACCCTTCTCCTGTGATCTGCACACTGGAAAAAAGTTCTTTTCCAAGAGTTTTTGTTATAAAACGGCAAAACTCCACATCACGGATCTCATCCTCCGTTTCAAGCGTTGTACTCACCGGTTCTTCGAGATTGACAAGTATAGGTCTGGATGCAGCATTGATCGTCAGCTTACGAAACGCAATTTTATCTCCATCAAACGCATACCAGGCCACACTTCGGTTCCAGGTTTCTCTTTTCTGGCCCAATGCATAGTAATAAAAACTTTCCCCGTAATCCATAAGCATGTATTTCTCTGCCGGAAAACCGGCAATTCCACAGGCCTTCTGATAATTACGCACCTGTATGGCATCAAGCTCAGGAGAAGTGATACACATGCACTTTGTGTTTTTTACAATGTCCTGAATTCCAAGAAATTTCAGCATTCCTTTCAGGAAATGAGCAAGGAGCTCTGCCGGCTCCTTATCCTCTCCCGCCACCTGTATGCTTTCTTCCTTCTGGCAGATATCATAAATATTTCCGAGCATGATCCCGCCTTTTTCTCTGGAAAAATACTGTGCTTCCAGGCCCACACAATAATCGTTCTGCTCTGTACGGTAACAGATACAGCCCGGAGCCTCATACTGGCTGGTTCCCACTTTCATGGAAAGAGAACGGGCCTCTTCTGCTTTTCTGTCATAATAGCAGATCTGTGTATATTCTTTTCCAATATCGATTCCTATCAGCAAATCTCGAATTTCATTCATCTTTCCGGTTCCTTCTCTATGACAAACATTTCATTGACGTACTGTTCCTGCCGGAGATACTGTGAAAGTTTCTCCTTCACTTCCGGATCTTTCTCCAGTTTTCTTGCACAGAGGATCTGATTGATCAGCTGATATTTACTGGAAGCTCTGTCATCCGTCAGATTCATGGTCAGCATTTTCTCTTCAGTCCTGTGCACACCGTTTTCATCTTCTGTCTGAAAATAATAGTGCAGAGTCTCACCGTAAAACAGAGTAAACGTCTTGGTAAAAATTCCCTCATAGACATTACGCAGCGGCTCGCTCTTATATTCCGGCATGGTTCCAAGTCCTGTATCCAACAAATAATACAAAGTAACAGAAGTCTCAGGCGAAGCATGATATTCTACAAAAGTTTTATCATCCAGCTGATACGGGCGCAGGATCCTCTGATCCAGATCATGGAAAAACTCAAATACCATATCATCTTTTACGCAGGAAGCCAGAATTTCTTCCTCCAGAGCAAGTTCTTCCTCATCGGATGCTTTTTCTTCGGAAAGTATTTTCAGAAGTTCCAGGTCACAGATTCTGTCTGTTGGCCATTCTTTCCGTTTGCAGATTTTGAGATATTCTCTGAGACACGGAGTCTCAGGCATCCCCTTTACAAACATTCCATAAGCCATCTGTGTCAGGTAAGCTCCGATCACCTGTTCCTTTCCGGAATGACTGATATAAGATTTCAGGATCTTTTCGCCTTCTTCCCGGTAATCTGCAGTGAACATCAGAAGCGAAAGTATCCTTTCCTCCAGGCTGTACGTATCCATCTCAAAACCGCAGGCACTTTTCCAGATATCCAGAAGTTCTTCCACAGGACCAAACCGGAATTTCATCAGATACTGAAGGATCACTTCATCATAAATTCCATTTCTGTATACATGGGAAGAAAGTGCGATCAGCTCTTCATCTTCCGTACAGTCACAGCGAATGATCATCCGGCTTGCCAGTTTCAGCAGCTCACATTCCTCTACTCCTTCAAAGCCAAATGCCTCCACAACGCTCATTGCCTGTGGGAACAAGCCTCTCTGGATGAGGATTTCCAGCAGTATCTTCTTATCGACCATAGCATATTCCCGATAGTCCATCATTTCCAGGCAGGCATCCAGATCTTCTCCCTGTACATGATCCCTGTAATATTCCAGGATCCGTTTTCGAACAGCATCTCTGTATTCTCCTGTAAACGCAGATGAAAGGACCAACTTCTGAAAAATCCCCAGATTTGTGCGGCAAATATCCTGTGTCTGGCAATAATAAAGCAGCACACCTGCTTCATCTGCGCCCTTTTCCAATACTGTCGGTACCATTTCCCTGTCGTCAAAAAGTGGTGTCATGTTATAATCCACTGTTGACGCATAGCGTCTCTGTTTTTCGTCCTGAAAGATCACTGCAGCATCTTCTGTATAGATCCTCGGATAGGCGATTCCATGCACACAGGGATAAATTTCTTCCTGTTTCATCTGTCTGTGACGAATGATCACGCTGCGTACCTTGGGATCATCTGTATACAGGCGGTACGTAAACATCCTTGAAGCAATAACCTGTGCTTCCTCCGTATTTGCCGGTTCGCGCATAAATTCCTGATAGACAGCAGCATAATTTTCATTCATTCTTCCTTCTCTCAGCTTGCGCATGGCAAAATCTCTCATGCTGTCCCGATAGCTTTCGTAAGTCTGCGGATCCTGCTCTTTCCGGGCGATGATGCAGGCATAAAGATACGCTCTCTTGGAATCTCCGAGATTATTGTTATTATAAGTAAAATACATAAGCAGCGGCTTCGGAAGTACTCTTCTGTAAGAAGTGTCCAGTGTCTCTACATAATATTCATAAAGACGTGTGATCCGGATTCCCTGGTCTACTGCCGCGGAAAACCAGCGGAAATATTCTGCTTTTCGTGGATTTCCCTTCATGATATATTTACAGATCGCTTCTACTGTGTCATCCGACGGAAAAGCCTCACACCCCAGTACCATAGCCCGGTACAGGCTTTCATTAAATGATTTCTCATAACCGGAAAGATAAGCAAGCCGCATCACAAGTTCCTCTGTAAGCATGTTCTCTTTTCCGGCAAAAAGAAATACCTGCGCCCAGAAACGATTCATCCGGTGAAGCAATGACATATCCCGGCAGATGCTGTTCCATGCTTCCAGATACAGAAACGGGCTGGTACATCCTCTTTCAAAAAGCTCTTCCATCAAAAAGATCTTTCTGGATGGGGAAAGAGTCTGATCCATCTCAAATACCAGTTTCAGAAGAATGTAACTGTCCTCTTTCTGCATCTGAAAATTCTGGATCTTACGAAGCGCCTGTTCCTCATCTCTGTACAGTCCTGTCAGGGTACACAGATACAGATAAAGCCCTGCCTGTTCCAGTTCATTATGATTAAAAGATTTATTCTGATAACGTACCAGAATGTCTTCTGCTTTCTGGTCTTCTCCTTCCAGATGGAAAATATACGCTTCCAGAAGCTGATATTCCGGATATTTCAGTCCGCTCTCTCCCATTTTATCCAGTTTTTCATGTGCTTCGGCTGCCCATGTCTGAAAGCCGGTTTTCCCGCATGCAAAAGTCAGATACTCCCTGAGCATGGATACGCGGTACTGTTTCTCCAAAAGGTCAAGATTGACAGAGCTTCCGTTTCCCCTGGACGCCAACACATGATACACCAGTTTCTGATAAGGAGTCCGTACAATGATCTCACCATACTGGTTACCTTTTCCCAGTTTTTCCTTATGGATCACATATTCCACTTCACAGGTACTTCCAATAAAATCTTCTTCCGTCACAACATGTTTCCCTGTTTCCAGGAAGTCCCCATTCACTTCAATATCTGCACGCAGATGGCCCCAGCCGCTTCTGTGAATATAAAAAGACTCCTGTATGGATTCACTGACCTCATAGAAATTTGCCTCTTCTCTGTTCAGATCCAGTGTCACCTTATCTTTGGCACCGGCTGTGATCAGAAATTCCTCCAGATGCTGGTATGTTACCGGCTGCTGAGACATTCCTTCATAAAGAGAACGGAGCTTCTCACTCTGTTCTTTCAGGATCAGGGAAAAATGGCGTTCCGTAAAAAGCCTGTATGCTTCATGGAAATCCTCCTTTGCGATCCGGATAAATTCTTCCATGGAAGTCACTTTTCTGCCTGAACTCTTCACTTCTTCTGTCTGCACTGTTACCTTAAAAGGCAGCCTGTATTCTCCGATGCTGGTAGTAAAACACAACCATCCCGCAAAACTTTCCCCGGGTTTCATTCCTTCTGCATCCACGCCATAAGGCATACGTACTGTCGTACCTGAAAAGCGGTCAAATCCAGGCACCAGTCTCCGATCAGAGGATGTTACAAATCCACTGATCCTGCGATTGTCATCTGTGCCAAAATAAAGTTCGTCTTTCGTCGTTTCTCCAGCTTTCAGAGTGACGGAAATCTCCTCCTGGGAAAACAGAAGTTCCGGCTGTTCATAAATAAATTTTCCGTTAAGAAGCTGTTCTATCCTCTTTTTCAAAATATATACTCCTCGTCAATGTACGTTGATTATTAACACTCATATCTTATGATTATACACCAGATCAGAAACTGGCGCAACAGGATGACACCCCTGTAAATATTCTGTTGGAAAAGCACGAAAAGCACGTCCATTTCATAAACTGTATGGAAATCCCCTTTGAGGTGAATCTTTGAAAACATTTTTGAAACCGCTGTCTGCTGCGGAAGAAAAATTTTATCTTCTGCAGTTCCAAAGGGGCGATCCGGAGGCAAAAAACATTCTCATCGAACGTAATCTCCGTCTTGTGGCCCATGTCGCAAAAAAATACCAGGGTTGCGACGAAGATCCCGATGATCTGATATCCATCGGCACCATCGGCCTGATCAAAGCAATCTCTACTTTTGATCCCTGCCGTACTTCCAAGTTGTCCACCTATGCGGCACGCTGCATTGACAACGAACTTCTCATGATGCTCCGCGCCCGAAAAAAACGATCCAGGGAAGTTTCCCTTTATGAGCCTATCGGAACAGACCGGGAAGGTAATGAGATCAGCCTTCTTGATATCATTGAAAGTCCACCCGTAGATGTTGTGGAAGACTGTTTCCAGAAAGACAGTATTTCCCATCTTCTCAGTCATATCCCTCAGATCCTTACCCAAAAAGAATATGAAGTGATCTGCTGCCGCTACGGTCTGAACGGTCAGGATCCTCTGACACAGCGTGAAATTGCCAGAAATCTTTCCATCAGCCGTTCCTATGTATCCCGCATTGAAAAAAATGCGCTCCGTAAACTCCGAACACTTTTTCCCGAAAAACAGTAAGGGGAGAACGTTCTTTTCGTTCTCCCCTTAAATATCTGTTTTACTCACCTCTTCGAAGAATATCAAATACCTCCGGTGTCTCGTTCAGTTTCACATAAATTCTCTGTTGTGCATGTGGTGCACTTTCCATGGATTCTCCTTCTTCGTTATAAATGGCTTCCACTGTAACCGGGATATTTCTTCCATCCGGTTTCATGATCTCAATGGTTTCCCCCACAGAGAATTTATTTCTCTGTGTCAGTCTTGCCAGACCTCTCTCATCGATCTCTTCCGCAAATCCAAGATAAGTATATTCTCTTACATAGGTATTACTGTCATAGATCTGTGTGTTCTCATCCGGTTTTCCATAGAAAAATCCGGTCGTAAACTGACGGTAGGTACAGTTTGAGATCTGTTCCTGATACCATGGCATATTGGCATGATACTTTTCCGGACTTTCCATACAGTCATCAATGGCCTTACGGTAAGTTCTGGCTACCGTTGCCACATAAAGAGCTGTTTTCATGCGGCCTTCGATCTTCAGGCTGTCAATACCGCTGGTAAGGATATCTTCCATATGTTCTACCATGCAGAGATCCTTGGAATTGAAAATAAAAGTCCCTCTCTCATTTTCAAATACCGGCATATATTCTCCCGGGCGTTTCTCCTCCACAACGGAATATTTCCATCTGCACGGATGCGTACAGGCTCCCTGATTGGCGTCCCTGCCTGCCATAAAGTTACTCAGAAGGCATCTTCCGGAGTAGGAAATACACATAGCTCCATGGATAAACGTCTCAATCTCCATGTCATCCGGAATATGTGCCCGAATTTCCCGGATTTCCTCCAGAGAAAGTTCTCTTGCACTTACCACACGTTTTGCTCCCAGATTATACCAGAAACGGTATGTCTCATAATTGGTATTGTTCGCCTGTGTACTGATGTGGCGCTCAATCTCCGGACAGATTTCCTTTGCATACATAAAGATTCCCGGATCTGCGATAATCAGTGCGTCAGGACCGATTTCCTTCAGTTTCTGAAGATATTCTCTTACGCCTTCAAGATCCCGGTTATGGGCCAGGATATTTACTGTCACATAAACTTTTACACCATGGGCATGGGCAAAAGCAATGCCCTCGCGCATGTCCTCTTTTGAAAAATTCTTAGCCTTTGCACGAAGTCCAAAGGCTTCTCCGCCGATATAAACGGCATCTGCACCATATATGACGGCAACCTTTAAAACCTCAAGGCTGCTCGCCGGAACTAAAAGTTCTGGTCGTTTCATAAGCCTGTTCTCCTGTTTTTACACTTACAGCCGCCCCGTCTCCAAGTGGCAGTACCGATGTACGAAGCACCGGGCTGTGGGTCAGCTGCCAGAGGTATTCTCTCATTCTTTTATAAATTGTCCGGTTTCTCCGTTCCACAAGATAATGAGATTCGATAATGTCTCCCTCCTGCAGCACGTTGTCTGATACCAGTACACTTCCCTCTTTCATCAGACGCAGCACATCCGGAAGCCAGTGGATATACTGTCCCTTGGCCGCGTCCATGAAGATCATGTCAAATGTTCCGGTAAGGTTTTTCAGGATCTCACCGGCATCTCCCTCCAGAAGTGTGATCTGGGATTCCCTTCCTGCACGCCTGAAATTATCCTTTGCCACAGGAATCCTTTTTTCGTAATTTTCTATGGTAACGATCTTAAGATCTTTCGGGCCGTATTCACACATAAGAAGTGTGGAGAAGCCTACGGCAGTCCCCACCTCCAGAATTCGCTTCGGCTGTTTTACTGCCAGAAGCATCCTCATAAAACTCTGCATATCCCTTCGGATGATCGGCACCCGGTCCGCAAGTGCCCTTGATTCCAACTCCTGCAGAAACGGAGTATTCCCCATATCAAGAGAATTGATATAGGTCTTCATGCGTTCTTCTACGATCACTGGCTGTTCGATCCTTCCTCACTCTCTTCTCCGGACAGTACCGCTATGATCCTGGTCGGTGTATAAGCTGTACTGAGAAGGTATGTACCGGCCTTGATCTGACCGTGGTACGCGGACATTCTCTCCTGCACTACAAAAGCAGCTGCATCCTTGATAAGCCCTTTCTGCTCCAGAGTCTTACCTACCTTATATGCAGACGCACCTTCTTTTATGACTACAGTTACCTGCTGTCCTTCTCCCGGACTCATGGCCTGCTGATTAAATACATCATATCCAAACTGATATGCGGATTTTCCAACCCAGATCAGAAATACAAGGATACAGATATACAGAGCGATCTTAAATGCCCCTCCAGCCAGAAAAACCCCGGCTCTGCCTGCCTTGTCTCTTGTGTCTGCCATAGTCTTTCTTCCTCCTATAAGTCAGGAATCTGTATGTCTATCCCGGCTACCAGCGTTCTGCAGATTCTCTGCATCAGTCTGCACAGTGCAAGCTCGGCGTCAAGATAGGCATTTACTTTCAGGTTCTGTCTCAGACTTGCAGACTCCCGGTTGAGCTGTTCCGCTACCTGGAACAGCTCATCCTTATCAGCCTGGTTCTGAAGTCTGAAATTATCTCCCCGGAATCTCATCACCCTGGCCTTCAGCTCAGGTTCCTTATCAAGCTCCGCCGCCTGTTTCTGATATTCCTGGTATTCGTCGCTTCTGTGCACAGCATCGAGAAGTTTCTCAATGTCTATGCTGATCTCATCCATGTTCCTATGCCTCCATAATGATCGGCAGGATCATAGGACTTCTCTTGGTACGTTTCCACAGATATTCACCAAGTGCATCCTTGACTTCTGTTTTGATCTTGCCCCAGTCTGTGATATTGTTTTCCAGGCAGGAATCCAGTGCGGTTTCCACAACCTGTCTGGCATGTTCCATAAGATCCTCGGATTCTCTTACATATACAAAACCTCTGGAAACAATGTCAGGTCCTGCAAGAACCACATTGCTGTGACGCTCCAGGGTCATAACTACGATCATAATTCCGTCCTCCGACAGATGCTGACGATCACGGAGCACGATATTTCCAACATCACCCACGCCAAGTCCGTCTACGAAAATTGCTCCTGTGTGAACACTTCCTGTCACCTTGGCATCCTGTCCATCCAGTTCCAGTACATTTCCGGAAGAAAGGATGAAGATATTCTCTTTCGGAATTCCCAGATCTTCCACAATATGTTTCTGTGCAGTCAGATGACGGTACTCGCCATGGATCGGGATCGCATATTTCGGTTTCACAAGGGAATAGATCAGCTTGATTTCTTCCTGGCATGCATGTCCGGACACATGGACATCCTGGAAAATAACCTTGGCGCCCTTCATGGACAGCTCATTGATAACCTTGGAAACTGCTTTTTCATTTCCGGGGATCGGATTGGAACTGAAGATGATGGTATCGTTCGGTTTGATGGTGATCTTCTTGTGGATATTGGCTGCCATACGGGAAAGTGCCGCCATGGACTCACCCTGGCTTCCGGTTGTGATCAGAACTACCTTGTCATCCGGATAATTCTTCACCTGATCGATCTCGATCAGAGTATTCTCCGGAATCTGCAGATATCCAAGTTCTGATGCTACAGAAATAACATTGACCATACTGCGGCCTTCCACCGCAACCTTTCTTCCGAAACGGTATGCAGTGTTGATGATCTGCTGCACACGGTCCACATTGGACGCAAAAGTCGCAATGATGATCCTGGATGTACGGTACTCATTAAAAAGATTATCAAATACATGTCCCACCGTACGCTCAGACATGGTAAATCCCGGTCTCTCCGCATTGGTACTCTCACACATCAATGCAAGTACACCTTTCTTTCCGATCTCTGCAAAGCGCTGCAGATCGATGGCATCTCCGAATACCGGTGTGTAATCTACCTTGAAGTCTCCTGTGTGTACCACGATTCCTACCGGAGAGTAAATGGCAAGCGCGGATGCATCCTGGATACTGTGGTTGGTCTTGATAAATTCCACAGCAAAATCTCCGAGATTGATCACCTGTCCGTGTTTTACTTCTTTCAGTTTCGTAGAACGCACAAGATTGTGCTCTTTCAGTTTGTTGCGGATCAGTCCCAGTGTCAGCTTTGTAGCATAGATTGGAACATTGATCTCTTTCAGTACATAAGGAAGGGCTCCGATATGATCCTCGTGTCCGTGGGTGATCACAAATCCCTTAACCTTGGAAATATTTTCCTTAAGATAGGTTACATCCGGGATGACCAGATCGATTCCCAGCATATCATCCTCAGGGAAAGAAAGTCCACAGTCTACCACTACAATACTGTCTTCATACTCAAAAGCGGTGATGTTCATTCCGATCTGTTCCAGACCGCCAAGTGGTATGATTTTAAGTTTCGAGGATGATCTGCGGCTGTTTTTCCGTCCGGATGGTCTGCCGCTGTTCTTAACCGGTCTCTGTGTGTTTCTGCTGCTGTTCTTTACAGCACCGCCTGTGGCTGCTTTCTTCGCTGTCGGGCGGAACGGCTTATCCTGGCGGTTCTTATTTCCGCCACGATACTGTCTTGTCCTTGATCCAGCGTTCTTCTGTCTTGGTGCCTGTTTTCTGGCGCCGCCTGCGGAACTTACTGTTCTGTTCTCCGCATTTCTGTTGTCACCGTTATTTTCGCTTTTCAAAAATCGCTCCTCCATTCAAAATTCACGTCATCCAGCATCTGCTGAAAAACTGCGTAAACAGCCTGAAGCTCGTCCTCATCCTCGACCATCTCATAACAAGCTTCCGTGCTTCCCGGAGCAGAAATATCCTTCAAAATATATGCGTCTGCTTCCTCATCCTGTGAATCGGACACCAAAAGATAAGTCACACCCGCAATGTTGGTCTGCTCCTCTACGTAAAACTCAGCAGTTGTGCCGTCGTCTGACTGAAATATTATTTTTTCCATATTTAATTCTTCCTTATCCGTTCTTATGAAAATATCCGTATTTCCGGTTTATTCTTTCTCACTTTCCTGTTGCGCCTTCTTATGTGCAACAGAGTCCAAATATCCCTGCAAAATAAAGACTGCAGCTACCTGATCCAGATACTGTTTACGGTCTTCCTTATGCACGCCGGTCTCTTCCAGTGTGCGGTCCGCTGCCATGGTAGTCAGTCTTTCATCCCACATAATAACAGGCAGGCCTGTACGTTTCTCCAGCATTTCCTTAAATTCCAGAGATTTCTCGGCCCGCTCCCCTACGGTATTGTTCATGTTTTTCGGGTATCCCAGAACGATCTCCGTAACCTGATACTCCGAAATAATTTCTTCAATACGTGCCAGTGTACGGCGAAGCTTGTTCTCCTGCTTGCGCCATACCGTTTCCACGCCCTGGGCTGTCAGACCAAGAGGGTCGCTTACTGCAACTCCCACAGTCTTCGAGCCATAATCCAGTCCCAGTACTCTCATATTACCGTTCCCAGGACTTGTTCTTGATATACTCGGTAAGAAGTTCCTCTACCAGCTCATCACGCTCCACTTTCATGATCATGCTTCTCGCACCCTTGTGGCTTGTGATATAAGTCGGGTCTCCGGACATAATATATCCTACGATCTGATTCACCGGATTGTATCCCTTCTCATCCATTGCATTGTACACCAGATCCAGGACTTCCTTTACCTGAAGCTCCTGATCCGGTTTTGTTCTGAAATACTGTGTATTTCCCAGATTATTTTCTGCCATTGTCTCTCACGTCCTTAAAATATATTCTTTTTTATTTTAATATAAATTTACATAAATTACAATCTTAAATTTAACGCGGATTGCGAATGCAAACTGTCAACATACGATTCCGTGCTTTATTTTACAACTTCACCGGTCATGATATGCTCTTCAAGGAAACTCTCTGCCTTTACTCTTACGATATCATTTACGCCATAATTTTCGGATTTCGGTACCGCTGTTTTTATATATTCACGGCTGTGTCCCAGATACCAGATCTGGCCATCTTTTGTATATTCCTCTTCAATAAGAACTTCCAGTTCTTTTCCCAGCATGGACCTTTCGTAATCCTTTGCATGACGGTGATGCATCTCGATCATTTTTTCGCTGCGCCGGGCTTTTTCAGCCTCTGTCAGCTGGCCGTCCATGGCTGCTGCCTTTGTGCCCTGTCTCCTGGAATATTTAAAGATATGGGTCTCATAAAAATGAATACCATCCACAAAATCATAGGACTTCTGGAATTCTTCTTCGGATTCCTGTGGAAAACCTACGATCACATCCGTAGTCAGTGCTGGATTTTCATATACTTCTCTTAAAAGTTCACACCGTTCTCTGTATTCTCCGCTTCTGTATCTGCGGTTCATCCTCTCCAGAGTCTCATCACAGCCACTCTGCAGGGAAAGATGGAAATGCGGGCATACTTTTGGCAGTGCCGCAATCCCTTCGGCAAATTCTCTCGTAACAATTCCCGGTTCCAGAGATCCCAGGCGGATACGCTGAATTCCTTCGATCTCATGTACAGCGCGGATCAGGGAAAGCAGTGTCTCTTTTTTCTCCTCCGGAAAATCTACGCCGTAGGAACTTAAATGAATTCCTGTAAGAACTACTTCCTTATACCCTTTTTCTGCAAGGGAATGGACTTCCTTCAGCACACTTTCAATGTTACGGCTTCTGACACGGCCTCTCGCATAAGGAATAATACAGTACGTACAGAACTGATTACATCCGTCCTGAACCTTGATGTATGCCCTTACATGTTCTGCTGTATGATCAATGGAAAGATCCTCATACTCTTTTGTCTGGTTGATCTTAATCACATGGGAGCCATGTCCCGGTTTATTTTCCGCATATTCTGCCAGTGCTTCCACAATATTGATCTTCTGGTTATTTCCAAGTACAAGGTCAATGGCTTCGTCTTTTTCCAGCTTATCACCACCGGTCTGTACATAACATCCCGTTGCTACCACGATTGCTTCCGAATTCATTTTTTTTGCTTTATGAAGCATCTGTCTTGATTTTCTGTCTGCAATATTCGTTACCGTACAGGTATTGATTACATAAATATCCGCTCCCGGCTCAAAAGGCACAATCTCATATCCTGCCTCCTCCAGAAGCTGCTGCATGGCCTCAATTTCATAGGCATTTACTTTGCAGCCCAGGTTGTGTAATGCAACTCTATTTCCCATTTTTCCTCACTTTTTTTACACTTTAACTAATTATTAAAACAATTTTTATCTCTTTTTACCTTGACTTTTCTGGGGCCGACAGGTAAGATGAAAGCTGTAAATACAAAAATCTATCAAGGGAGGTTATTATAATGAAAACAGCTAAAATCTCACTGAACTCCATCGATAAGGTGAAGGCATTCGTAAACGAGATCAGCAAATTCGACTGCGATTTTGATTTAGTATCCGGAAGATATGTGATCGATGCAAAATCCATCATGGGTATCTTCAGCCTGGATCTTTCCAAGCCGATCGACCTCAACATCCACGCAGACGGCGCTGCTCTGGATAACGTAATGCAGATTATTTCCAAATATACAATCGACTAATCTATGATGTATATTTGAGAGGAACTGTATTGGATACAGTTCCTCTTTTTTCATGTTTTCAGAATTTTTCTGATCTCAATGATCTCCCTTTTTCTGATACCGTTTGATAATCCCAGGGAACCTCCAAAGCGGGGTTCCCTGATTGTTTTTTCTTACGGAAAAACAATCACTGAATTTCAATGATCTCTGTGGTATTCAGAGCAGTCTCCATCAGCTCATCGATCTTCTCAGAAAGTTTCTGCTCGGAACGGCGGATCACCTTAAGATTCGGCTTGGTTACCGGATGTTTTGCAACAAAGATGGTACAGCAGTCCTCAAACGGCTGAATGGATGTCTCAAAAGTATCGATCTTTCTGGAAATCCGAACAATCTCCTCTTTATCAAAACCGATCACCGGACGATATACCGGAAGTGTGCAGACCTCGTTTGTGGAAGCAAGACTCTGTAATGTCTGGCTTGCAACCTGACCGATACTCTCACCTGTGATCAATCCGAGACAGCGGTCTTTTTTTGCAAAATGCTCGGCAATACGCATCATGTATCTTCTCATAATG
The DNA here is from genome assembly GCF_018785655.1 of Blautia sp. MCC269. Taxonomy (NCBI): domain Bacteria; kingdom Bacillati; phylum Bacillota; class Clostridia; order Lachnospirales; family Lachnospiraceae; genus Blautia; species Blautia sp. MCC269. The sequence continues at coordinate 81,718 of NZ_WQQE01000038.1, forward strand.
ATGGTAAGCTCATCATGTGGGCACTGGTCGTAAATATAAAGCTGGATATCTGTAAAATTAACTACATGGAGACGGATCGGTCCGCTGTATTTGGCTACCAGGCGGGCAAGATCCACGACCTTCTGTTTTGCACGCTCGCTGGTGTAAGGCGGTGCATGGAAATATACCGCATCGATCTTAACGCCACGTTTTGCGATCATGTAACCGGCAACCGGGCTGTCGATTCCGCCAGAAAGAAGCAGCATGGCTTTTCCGTTTGTTCCGATAGGCATTCCGCCTGCGCCCGGAATGGTCTGGGAATATACATAGATCTTGTCACGGATCTCCACAGAAAGATCCAATTCCGGATGATGAACGTCTACACTTGCCTCCGGGAACGCATCCAGGATACGTCCGCCAAGCTCTGCGCTAACTTCCATGGAGCTAATCGGATAGGATTTCTTTGCACGGCGTGTCCAAACCTTAAAGGTTCCGTTAAAGTCCGGATGCCACTGTTTCATATAGCTTACTACGTCTTCGGCAAGTTTCTCAAAGCCCTGCTCTTCGTAGATCATAACCGGGCAGATACCTACGATACCGAATACGTGCTGCAGTGCGTCTACAGCCTCATCGTAATCATAATTCTCCGGGCAGAATACATAGACTCTTCCCTGCTCTTTTTTTACTTCAAAATCTCCCTCGATCTTGGAGAGCGCAATCTCCATCTGATGTACGAGAGCATCTTCAAAACGGTAGCGGTTTTTTCCCTTCAGGGCGATTTCCGCATATTTGATCAAAAATGCATGTACTAACATAAAAATTCCTTTCTTGTGTGTTCTCTATCGACGTGCATACCTGCGTAACATCGGGATGGTTTTTCCCAGGGCTTCCAAGCAGTAATCTACTTCTTCGAAAGTATTCTCCTCACAGAAACTGATGCGGACGGTACTCTCCACATCTGCTCTTGAAAGTCCCATAGCTGTCAGTGTTGCACTTGGTTTTCTCTTATGACTGGAGCATGCACTTCCTGCGGAAATATATACTCCGAATTCTTCCAGTGTATGGAGCAGGACTTCGCTTCGGACCCCGTGGAAAGTCACACTCATGATGTGCGGTGCCCCTTCTCTTAAAGGCATTCCGTTGATGGTGATGTCTCCAAGCTTTGAAAGTCCCTCTGCCATCCGTTCTTTCAGGTCATAAAGGTGCTGTATTTTTTTATCAAAATCTGTATATACCATCTCTGCGGCAACGCCAAGGCCTGCAATTCCCGGTACATTGTCTGTTCCGGAACGCATGCCGTTCTGCTGTCCGCCTCCAAGGATCTGTGGCTGTACTCTTACTTTTTCGTTGATGTAGAGGAAGCCCACGCCTTTTGGTCCGTGGATCTTGTGACTGCTTACAGATAAAAGATCGATTCCCAGCTTTTTCGGATAGATACGGTACTTTCCGAAAGCCTGGATGGCATCTACATGGAAAAGCGCTTTCGGGCTTTTTTCGTGGACGAGCTTTCCGATCTCTTCTACCGGCATCACAGCTCCCACTTCGTTATTCACGTACATCACAGACACCAGGATCGTATCCGGGCGCAGAGCTGCTTCCAGCGCTTCCAGTTTCACAACTCCCTGATGATCCACAGGAAGGATGGTCACCTCATAACCCTGGTCTTTCAGATAGGCAAAAGGCTGAGCCACTGCCGCATGCTCCACTGCCGTTGTAATGATATGGTTTCCCATACGCTTGTTGGCTTCCACGCCGCCGATAATGGCAAGATTATCTGATTCTGTTCCACCGGAGGTAAAAAGAATCTCTTTTTCGTTAACTTTCAATAATTTTGCAAGGGTTTGGGCGCTTTTGCGGACGTAATTCTCCGCTTCCATTCCCTTTTTATGCATGGCAGAAGGATTTCCGAAATCTCCTGTCATGGTTTTGCAGACAATATCCTTTACTTCATCGAAGCATCTCGTTGTCGCGGAATTGTCAAAATATGCTTCCATAGTTTATTCATCCTCCAGTTGAAACATCAGAACAGAAAGTACTGCGAGTCCCGCAGTTTCTGTCCGTAAGATCCGGTGTCCCAGGGTGATCGGTTTCGCACCGGCTTCCATGGCATCTGCCACTTCCTGCTCTTCAAATCCACCCTCCGGGCCGATAAAAACACCGATGCTTTTTCCCGGTTCGATTGCCTGGATCAGTTCCTTTGTCTCTTTCATTCCTTTTGCAAGTTCGTAAGGGATCAGCAGAACATCCAGTTCTTTTGCGTAAGCAAGGGCTTCCTTAAATGTCATCACGGAATGGACTTCCGGAACAAGCATGCGCTTGGACTGTTTTGCCGCGCTTTCCGCGATCTGCTGCCAGCGGGATACCTTTTTTTCCGCTTTCCTGTTATCCAGTTTTACCACACATCGTCTGGTTGAAACCGGAACTACGGAGTATGCCCCAAGTTCCACTGCTTTCTGGATGATCAGCTCCATCTTATCCGCTTTCGGCAGGCCCTGAAAAAGATAAATGCGGTTTTTCAGCTCATAATCCGGCTCCTGGACATAGAGGATGTGGAGCAGCACTTCATCCTCCCCGGCATTTTCGATCACACAGTGATATTCTTTCTCCTTGTCGCTGATCCAGAGCTCCTCGCCTTTTTTCATGCGGAGCACGTTCACGATATGGTTCACATCACTTCCTGTGATGTGGATCTCATGTCTTTCCCCGTCGATCTGATGAGGTTCCACAAAAAATCGCTGCATGAGATCAGTCCTTTCTTGCTGTCACAGATACCCACTCGCCCTGATGAGTCACTTCTACCAGAGTCAGTCCGGCGTCTTTTACAGCCTGCACTACAACGTCTTCTTTTACATCCAGGATGCCAGATGTAATGTAATAAGCGCCTTTTTTCATCTGTGCAACGATCACCGGTGTCAGCGGTACCAGAACATCTGCCAGAATATTTGCAGTTACGATATCATATTTCTCATATCCTACCTGATCCTGAACGTCTTTGTCATCGATGATGTTTCCGATCATCATGTCAAAGGATTTCTCCTCGATCTGGTTGGCCTCCTTATTCTCAGATACTGCCGGAACTGCACATGGATCAAGGTCTGTACCAACCACATGGCCTGCACCAAGCTTCAGTGCAACGATTCCAAGGATTCCGCTTCCGGTTCCCACATCCAGAATCTCCATTCCCGGCTTCACAAATTTCTTCAGCTGGCGGATCACAAGCTGTGTAGTCTCGTGCATTCCTGTACCAAAAGCTGTTCCCGGATCAATGTGAAGGATCATCTTGTCCTTATCCTCTGCCTTCACTTCTTCCCATGACGGTACAATCAGGATATCATCCACATAGAACTGATGGAAATACTGTTTCCAGTTGTTGATCCAGTCTTTATCCTCTGTCTGGGATTCTGTGATGGTAGCTTCTCCGATATCCACAAAGCTTCTTAAATCTTCCAGTGCTTCTTTTACATCTTTCAAAATGGCTTCTGTATCTGCATCCTCTTCCAGATAGAAATTCAGATATGCGATGCCGTCATCTGCCGGTCCTTCCGGCATGATATCCACGAACATCTGCGCTTTGTCCTCATCGGTCAGCGGCTGTTTATCCTGAATCTCCACACCTTCAATTCCCACCTCGGCAAGTGTGCAGATCACAATATCCTCTGCCTCTGTTTTTGTCTTAAGTGTAAAACGGTTCCATTTCATATTTCTATATCTCCTTATGCTGTATACACATTTACGGATTTCTTTTCCTGTCTGTTGCCTGTTTTCTGTTTCCCTGAAAACGGGCACTTCTTTTAATATACACGAATACAGAAAAAAAAGAAAGAGGCTTTTTATGCCTCTTTCCTGTTTTCACTTTATTTATTCCTCAAACATTTCCTTGACTTTCTCACGGAAACCTTTTTTCTTCTTTTCTGTTTTTTCAGATTTTTCGGAAGTCTCGGCTGTACTGTCTGCTGCCGGACGGTTGCCGCATGCAGCATCAAAAGCCTCCAGAGCTTTCTTTGCCTCCTCATTAAGGTTGGTCGGAGTCTGGACTACCAGTGTTACATAGTGATCACCACGAACGTTCTTGTTACGTAATGACGGAACACCTTTTCCTTTCAGGCGGATTCTTGTATCCGTCTGTGTTCCCGGCTTCACCTCATAGGAAACCTCACCGTCAACGGTATTGATCCGCATCTCACCGCCAAGTGCAGCCTGTGCAAATGTGATCGGAGCTGTTGAAAAGATATTCATATCCTGTCTCTGGAAAATCGGATGACGGGCTACATTTACCTCAACCAGCAGATCTCCTCTCGGTCCGCCGTTGGTTCCCGGCTCACCTTTTTCACGGATACGGATACACTGGCCATTGTCGATACCGGCCGGTACAGATACCTGGATCTTCTTTCTGGAAGAAGTATATCCGGTTCCACGGCAGGCACTGCATTTGTCCTTGATCACCTTACCGGTTCCGTTACAGTCCGGACAGGTCTGAACATTACGTACCATACCAAACATGGACTGCTGGGTGTAAACGATCTGGCCCTGGCCTTTACATTTCGGACATGTGACCGGTGATGTTCCCGGTTTTGCTCCGGTTCCGTGACATGTGGTACACTCATCTTTGAGAACGATCTCCAGCTCTTTCTCGCATCCGAAAACCGCTTCCTCAAAAGTAATGTTCACACGTGCACGAAGGTTGGCACCTTTCATCGGTCCATTGTTGGCCCGTCTGGTTCTGCCTCCGCCGCCGAACAGGTCTCCGAAGATATCTCCGAAGATGTCTCCCATATCCGCACCGTTGAAGTCGAATCCGCCAAAGCCGCCGGCACCGCCTCCGCCGCCGTTTTCGAATGCTGCATGACCAAACTGGTCATACTGTCTTCTCTTGTCGGCATCACTTAAAACGGAGTAAGCCTCTGTCGCCTCTTTGAACTTCGCCTCAGCCTCTTTATCACCCGGATTTACATCCGGGTGATATTTCTTGGCCAGCTTACGATATGCTTTTTTTAATGTTGCGTCGTCGGCGTTTTTATCCACACCTAAGACTTCATAATAATCTCTTTTATCAGCCATTGTAATTATTTCCTACTTGTCTTAGACTTCCTTGTAATCAGCATCTACAACATCATCGCCGTATCCTGCTTCATTTCCGCCCTGAGCACCAGCGTTTCCGCCCATGTTGCCCATATCCGGTCCAGGACCAGCCTGACCCTGAGCTCCCTGAGTCTGCTCATACATCTTGGAGAACAGTTTCTGAGCGCTCTCCATCATCTTCTCCTGTGCAGCCTTGATGTCTGCAACCTGAGAATCAGTAAGCTCCTGAGCATTTGCTGTCTGTGCAAGAAGATCTTTCAGTGCATTGAGGTCAGCCTCAACACTTGCTTTATCGTTTGCGTCAAGCTTGTCGCCAGCTTCTTTCAATGCATTCTCAACCTGGAATACCATGGAGTCTGCATTGTTTCTTGTGTCGATAGCTTCTTTACGTTTCTTATCCTGAGCCTCGAACTCAGCTGCTTCTTTGACAGCTTTGTCGATATCGGAATCGGACATATTGGAACCAGCTGTGATTGTGATGTGCTGCTCTTTGCCTGTTCCAAGGTCTTTAGCGGATACATTAACGATACCGTTGGCATCAATATCAAATGTTACCTCAATCTGCGGAACTCCACGACGTGCTGGCGGGATTCCATCCAGACGGAACTGGCCGAGGGATTTGTTGTCTTTTGCGAACTGACGCTCACCCTGTACAACGTTGATATCTACAGCTGTCTGGTTATCTGCTGCTGTAGAAAAGATCTGGCTCTTCTTTGTAGGAATTGTAGTATTTCTCTCAATCAGACGAGTTGCGATACCACCCATTGTCTCGATGGACAGTGACAGTGGAGTAACATCCAGAAGAAGGATATCACCGGCACCTGCATCACCTGCAAGTTTACCACCCTGTACGGAAGCACCAAGTGCAACACACTCATCCGGGTTCAGGTTCTTGCTCGGCTCTTTGCCAGTTAACTGTCTTACCTTATCCTGTACAGCTGGGATACGGGAAGAACCACCAACCAGAAGTACCTGGCCAAGCTCAGAAGCTGTGATACCTGCATCAGACAGTGCACGGCGAACCGGCTCTGCTGTCATCTCTACAAGATCATGTGTCAGCTCATCAAATTTAGCTCTTGTAAGGTTCATATCGAAATGCTTCGGTCCCTCAGCTGTAGCTGTGATGAACGGAAGGTTGATGTTTGTTGTTGTTGCGGAAGAAAGCTCTTTCTTAGCTTTCTCAGCTGCCTCTTTCAGTCTCTGAAGAGCCATCTTATCGTTGCTAAGATCTACGCCCTCTGTTCTCTTGAACTCGGAAAGCATGTAGTCTGTGATTTTCTTATCAAAGTCATCTCCACCAAGACGGTTGTTACCAGCTGTGGAAAGAACCTCGATAACGCCATCACCAATCTCGATAACAGATACATCAAATGTACCACCACCAAGGTCGTATACCATGATCTTCTGCTCTTTCTCATTGTCAAGGCCATATGCAAGAGCTGCTGCTGTAGGCTCGTTGATGATACGTTTTACATCAAGACCTGCGATCTTACCTGCATCTTTGGTAGCCTGACGCTGAGCATCGTTGAAGTAAGCCGGAACTGTGATAACTGCCTCTGTTACTTTCTCACCAAGATATGCCTCTGCATCCTTTTTCAGTTTCTGAAGGATCATTGCGGAAATCTCCTGTGGAGAATATTTCTTGTCATCGATGGTTACACGGTAATCGGTACCCATCTCTCTTTTGATAGAGGAGATTGTTCTGTCTGCATTTGTAACTGCCTGACGTTTTGCAGGCTCACCTACCAGACGCTCTCCTGTTTTTGTGAATGCTACAACGGATGGTGTTGTTCTTGCGCCTTCTGTATTTGCGATAACTGTCGGCTGTCCACCTTCCATTACGGCTACACAGCTGTTTGTTGTACCTAAGTCAATACCAATAATCTTTCCCATGATTTTTTCCTCCTGTTTTAGTCTGTATCTGTTAAAATAAAGTTTGTTGTCAGTTAGTTTGCAACCTTTACCATACTGTGGCGTACTACGAAATCCTTGTAGGTGTAGCCCTTCTGAAATTCTTCCACCACGATGTTCTCTCCAACCTCTTCATCCTCCACATGCATCACTGCATTATGGAAATCCGGGTTGAATTCCTTTCCCACTGCTTCGATCGGCTTCACACCAAGCTCATCCAGTGTTGTGGTAAGCTGCTTGTAGATCATTTTCATTCCATCTGCAAAAGCATCGCCTTCCTGTGCCTGTGCAAGACCTCTTTCGAAGTTATCCACAACCGGCAGGATCTTTTCAACGATCTCTTTTGCGCCGATGATGTACATGCTGGATTTTTCTTTTTCCGTTCTTTTACGGAAATTATCAAATTCAGCCATGGTACGCTTCAGGCGATCGGTAAGTTCCTCCACCTTCTGCTCAGATTTATCTTTTTTCTTCTTTCCGAAGAAGGAAGTTTTTGATTTTTCTTCTTTTTTATCCTCTGAGGCAGCTTCTTCGCCTGGAGTATTATTTTCTTCCTCCGGCAGATCTTCTCCCTCCGGTGTCAGGTTTTCTTCTTCCTGATCTCCGTCAGTTACGGGGATTTCCTTCTCCGCTTCCTGCTCTTCGGATGTTTTCTTTGTTTCCTCCGACACTTTTTTTCTACCGCCTTTCTAAGTTTTCTTCTTTTTCAAAACGTCATCCAGATGATTCTTCAGTTCCTTCAGACTGTCCACTACATTCTCATAATCCATTCGTTTGGGACCGATGATCCCGATGGTTCCGTACATTCCGTCTCCCAGTTCATATCTGGCAGTTACAATGCTGCAGTCCTTCATGGTCTGGATTGGCATCTCATCACCGATGTAAACCTGAATTCCTGTATTCTCTCCATCTGACATCTGTTCTTTTACAAGATCGGCAAGTTCATGCTTCTCCTCAAATGCGGAGATCAGCTCCGTTGCCTTCTCTTTATCGGCAAGCTCCGGATACTTGAAAATGTTAGTTGCACCTGAAGTATAGATCTCCATATCTTCCTCTTCCACATGAATGGTGGCTGCCACTGCATCCAGAACCGTTGCCACCACACCGCTGTGGCTGCCTGCCTGTTCCTTCAGTCTGGCGATCATCCCAAGGTTGATATCCTGGATTGGAATCCCATTGAGATTGGTGTTAAGAAGAAGATTCAGTTTCAGGATCGTCTGGTCGTCCATTTCCTCATCCAGATTGATGATCTGGTTCCGGACTGTGTTGTTGTCACTGACAACCACTGCCACAAGCTGAAGCTCGCTCATCCTCGACAGCTGGATGAACTTGACCTTGTTGCCGCTGTACTGCGGAACGGAAACCATGGTAGCATAGTTGGTATTGGAAGCAAGAACCTTCGCAACCTTCTTAAGCACCTTATCCATCTTATCTGTCTTCTCAATGATCAGATCTCGCAGCTCTGCGACCTCCGCTTCCTTCTCCTTCATCAACTCATTGACGTAAAGTCTGTAGCCCTTATCTGAAGGAATCCTTCCTGCTGAGGTATGAGGCTGGACGATATAGCCCATATCTGTCAGGTCTGACATTTCATTTCGGATCGTTGCGGAACTGACATTGAGATCCGCATACTTGGAAATGGTCCTGGAACCAACCGGTTCTCCGGTTTCCATATAGGTCTTGATGATTGCTTTTAAGATTTTTTGCTTGCGCTCATTCAACACCTCTTCCATGAATCCATCTCCTTTCCTTTTTATTCTTTCCTGACGGATGTTGATTCTTTTTTACATCTGTTAGCACTCATTTTAGTGGAGTGCTAACATCTACAGTCTTTAAGATATCACCATGTAAAATATTTGTCAATATGTTTTGAAAAAAAGTTCTTATTTTTTCAAAACAAAAAAAGCATCAGTACGATGCTTTTTTGTAATACTGGTCTATGCAGTTCTGTGCCCCGGCAAAAAATTACGCTTCTGTTTTCTGTCCCAGCATATATTTCTGAAATTCCGTTCCCATGGACGAAACGGCTTCTATGGAATCGGCACACAGTGGTCTTGCTTTCAGCTTATAATCTTTCAGATATTGCCGGATCATTTCAATGCCATCCAGATCAAAATTCTTATCCTCGATCACATCCAGTCTTGCCGGACACATTTTTGTCAGCTGTCCGTAATTTTTACTGGCCTCATATCCGGACACATACTGAAGGAACTTCAGAGCTGCTTCTTTATGATCAGAATTTTTATTCAGTACATACTGCCAGGTTGCGATATTGGTCACCTTCTCGTCAAATTCCGGAAATGGTGCCATATGGATCTTATCTTTTCCATACACGCCTGCATTCTGAAAAGTACTCAACACACCGGTATACATAAACATACATCCATACTGGCCGTTTATAAATTTTTCATTCAGCTGGTCATGCTGGTCGATCAGATTCTCCTCTGATATCATCCCTGTATCCAGCATTCGCTTCATATATTCTGCCGCTTCTCTTGTTTTCGGATCCGTCCAGTCTGTATAATCTCCTCCGAAAAAATCGACATACTCGCTGATACTATTATATATGTAAGAAATCTCCCATGCATCCCCATATGCATATTTTCCCGTATTCTGAAGCTTTTTTTGAAGGATCTCAAGATCACTGAGACAGGAGAGTCTGTCCAGACCAGCCTGATCCAGCAATTCCTGGTTCACCCAGAATGCCATGATATCCATCCTGAACGGTACCGAAAAAATATGTCCGTCTGACATGCATATTTCTTTCAGGTATTCCTGCAGAAAATTCGCCGCTGTCTCCTCTGTCATAACCGTATCTTCCAACGGAAGAAGAAATCCCTTATGTTTAAATTCGGATATCATCTCATCATTTACTGTGATCAGATCAACAGAATCATCTCCTGATGTCAGAAGAGTTGCTATTTTGGCCTGGCGATTGTCCGCATTGGCCGGACATTTTTCAATATGGATCTTTATTCCAAGATCTTTTTCCGCCTGGCTGATAAAAGAATCAAAGCCTTCTGTGCCTGCATCCACATGAAGGATCGTCAGTTCCTGTCTGTTCTCCGGCACAATATCAGATGCAGCCTCCTTCTTCTGGACTCCACATCCTGTCACTGCCAGAGCCAGGGCAAATACCCCGCAAAATACCTGTTTTTTCAATCTCTACCACCCTTTTTATCTGGGCCATCTATCCTCTTTTGACATCAACGGCTGGAACGGTGCATGAGGAAGTGTCTGATACCAGTACGCTACACTTGCCACATCATCCTGTCGTTCAAACAGGCCACGGTATCCGACGCCTATCTGCTGAATCGTAACGCGAAGATCCTCTTCAAAGCAGATTGGATCCTGTAAATGCCATCTGTAAAAGCCTCTCATTGGCGGGCAGTCATCATTATGATAAAAATTGTGGATCAGCTCGTCATTGGCAGAATAATACGGATATCCCAGATACGGCGTGTTATAATTCTGTTCCACGGTTTTTCCATCCACCTGTTTGGCAAAGCTCCAGGAACCACCAAAGTAATCTTCCGTTCCTGTTCCACAGATGGTCGGATACTCCTCATCTCCGTCAATATAAAACTTCATTTCTCCCTCGCCCCACCAGTAACGTTCCAGTGTGGTAAGTGCCATGTAGGTTCCTATATAATGGCCTTTTCCTTTTACTCCATCCAAAATTGTATAATCTTTTGTTTTTTCTGTCAACCGTTCCCTTCTCCACTGCGCATGGAAATAAGCAATATCGTCCGGAAGCTCATCATAGAGACAGTAATCTACCTGATAAAAGAAAGCCGGGATTTTATTTGCATGCTGGTTTTCCAGTGTGATCTTTGCTTTCTTCTTAAACGGCATCGGGAAATAGCAGTTAAAGCCCCTGTTTGGAACAACAGCCACCGGAACAGAATTTACAAAACATTCCCTTCCGAATCCGCAGCAGAAGAAATCACCCAGAGGACTTTCCACGGAAGGAGTTTCCTCGTCATCCCAGTACATACGGATTACAAGATCTCTCAGTACAAAGCAATCTGCCTCTGTAGTCTTGTTATCAACGGTGATCCAGATATGATTGATCTGTCCCGGTCCTTCCATTTCTGCCAGAGTTACCACAGTTCCCGGCTCAATATCCCTGAGACACGGGCTTCCTTTTCTGGACGGTCCCAGATGACTTGCAGCCATACCGCCTCTGCCTTTTTCTCCATGAGGATTTTCTGCGTTGATCGCACGGCTTTTTCCATGCTTTGCAAGTGCGATCCCTCCCAGTCCGCCTGTAAATGCCTGATACATATCTGTTTTCTCCTCTCTTTTGGAAATTAAAAATATTATATTTACGCTTTTACTCCACCTGCCATGATACCATCCATGATCTGTTTCTCAAAAACAGCTACAAAGATAATGATCGGAAGAAGGATGATCCATCCCATGGCGCTGACCAGATCCCACGGAACTCCATACATGTTGTCACGTAACGGAAGCTGTACGATGGAAACAGAAAGTACCTGAATACCATTTGAATAAAACAACGGTGTGAAAAAGTTATTCAGACAGGTAATAAAGTTGATAATGCAAACCGTAGCGATTGCCGGCTTCATCAGCGGCAGAACGATCGTAAACAGTCTCTGTGAAAAAGATGCGCCGTCAATAGCAGCTGCCTCCTCCAGTGAGATCGGGATCTCACCGACAAAGTTTCTGAGGATCAGAACCGTAAACGGTATAACGGTACTGATATAAAGAAGGATAAGTCCCGGATATGTATCATACAGCTTTACCTTCTGCATAAACTCATACAGCGGGCGGGCTGTGACAACCTCAGGGATCAGCATGGTAGCCAGAACAAACGCAAATGCAACAGAAACTCCCTTTGAGTTAAATCTTGAGAAGCCATAGGCAGCCATTGCACACAGCACGGTACTGATCACAAGTGTAATGCCTACGATCAGAACTGTATTTCCGATCTTTGAAAGCAGTCCTACATTCTGTATCAGAAATTTATAGCTTTCCAGTGTGGGATGATCCGGAAGATAATCGATCGGTGTTTTAAACAGTTCTCCTGACGGTGTGATCGAAGAAATAAAGATCCAGTAAACCGGGAACAGGATCAGAAAAGCCACAACTGCAAACAGAACCCATCTTCCAACGGCTACCACTCCATGATAAACATTATATTTTCCTGTATTCTTCACGATAATTCCCCCTAACTGTCAAACTTATTCATAACACGTATATTCAGCCAGCTGAAGATCGCCATTACAACAAACAGCAGCATAGCCAGCGCCGAAGCATATCCTACGTTTAGATTTGTAAATGCTTCTGTTGTGATTCTGTATGCGATCAGCGCAGTATCCTCTCCAGGGCCTCCAGATGTCATGGAATAAACCAGATCGAAGGTTGTCAGTCTCCAGAGTGTGAACGGAATACATAAAGTCAGGACATTTTTTGCGATCAGCGGAAGTGTGATCCGGAAAAAGCTCTGGATCCCGTTTGCACCGTCTACCTTTGCTGCCTCATAGATATCGCCGGAAATAAACTGAAGTCCGGAAAGTACAAGAATTGCAAAGAACGGAAGGTCCTTCCACAGGTCCATTGCAATTACCGCTGCTCTTGCAGTACCTGTATTGATCAGCCAGCTGTTCTGGTAACCCGGTACAAACCAGCGGATAAAATCATTGATCAGACCATAATCATTGTTAAATGCCCATTTTGCAGCCATACCGGCTACTACTGCAGGCATAGCCCACGGGATCAGCACGATGGTCCTCAGAAAACGGCGGCCTTTGAATTTCATATTCAGGATCAGTGCCAGGATAACTCCGAGGATCACATGAAAGATCATGGAAGCAACCACAAATATTGCCGTAAAGCTGATCGATGTGAGCACTTTAGGATCAGAAAATACCTTCAGGTAATTCTTGAAGCCTATAAATTCATTGATACCTGCAAGGATACTGATATTAAAGAAGCTGTTTTTCACAGTCATCAGAATGGGATATACTGTTGTAAAACCTCGAATCAGTACAACCGGCAGGATCAAAAGCCATGGTATCCACTTCATATTTTTTTTGCTTATTGTCATGGAACTTTCCTCCCTGTTCATCAAGCAATGTAAAGCAGACTTTTACCTCTGCTTTACATTGCTGTTTTTTTATATCTTTTACTTATACATATCTACCACATCCTGAGCCTTCTTGCAGAACTCATCAACTGTAATCTCGTCTTTCATACAGGACTGGAAGATTGTTCCCATATCGCTGATAAATTCCATTGTCTGTGCCACCATCGGACGTCCCTGTACATTGCATTCATTTGCATATCTGCTGTACATTTCTTTTGCCGGGTCAGAATCCGGAACTACCTTCTCTGCAACATCCTTTCTTGCAGGATATCTGTCAAATGCTTTATAGGAAGCTTCCATTCCGCCTTCATCAGCCATATACTGGAGGAATTTCACAGCTGCATCTTTATTCTTGGATGCTTTGTTGAGAACATAGCTCCAGGAATCTGTAAAGATCGCACGCTCTCCCTTGCCGCTGAAATCCGGTACCATTTCCATGTGGATCTTATCTGCGCCAAGCATATCTGCCTTTGCATAATCTGTTCCAAGGCCCCACATGAACCAGCATCCGTATTTTCCGTCATTGATCTTCGGATTCATCTGGTCATATTTATCTGCAATCTGTTCGATGGATGTTTCTTTATTAGCAACCAGATCGTGAAGGAACTGAACTGCTTCCTTGTTTTCCTCTTTGGTCCAGTCAAAATAATCGCCGCCGAACATGTTTACAAACTGTGCAAGCTCGTTAAATGCATAGGTTTTCTCCCAGGAACCGCCGTAGCCGAATCTTCCGTCCTTGGAAACAGCCTTCATATACTTCATGAAATCCTCTTTTGTATCAATGGATTTGATTCCGACCTCATCCATGATCTCCTGATTTACCCAGAATGCAAGATATCCTGTATAGCCTGGAACACCGACGATGTTTCCGTCCTTATCTGTGATCATATCCTTTACATATCCCTGGGCAAACTGATCAGCGATATCATCTGTCATTACTGTATCGTTCAGTCCTTCCAGCCATCCGGAATTTTTAAATGCCGCGCTCATCTCATCGTTGATCTCAATGACATCCACGGAAGTATCTCCTGTGGAAAGCATTGTGGTGATCTTCTGCTGACGGGTATCTGTATCTGTAGGTGCCGCAATTACATTAATGTTCAGGCCCGTGGCATCTTCCACATTTGCAAGCCAGTCCTCAAAATCCGGGTCTGTGGTGTTGACGCTGTATAAGGTAAGATCATATTTTTCCTTTGCGGAAACAGTAACCACGTTACCTGCCATACCCACAACCATCGCTGCTGCCAAAACTGCACTCATTACTTTTTTCTTCATATCTTTCTTCCTTTCTGGACATTTTCGTGTTTGTCCACACCTGTTTTTGATGGTTTAAGGATACCAGAGAGCCCCCTCATTCTAAATACAATATTTTATGATTTATTTATATTATTTTTCGTTCTCTTGTATTTTTGTTGTTAATTTTTTATAATCCTTTTATATAATCTATATTTGTAACGGCTTTTTTCACAGCTGAATTCGGTTTCATTAATTTGTTTTTGACATAAAGGAGAATATGTACTATGAAATTCCACAAATGTATCCCACCCATTTTTTCCTCATTTCGCTATAAGCTCCTGCTCGCATTTCTGATCGCAACTATGGTACCTCTGATTTCCCTGACCTTCATCAGCTATCACATTTCCTATAACATTGCCAGAGATCGTATCATCGATTCTGCCGTAATGACTGACAAGCAGCTGGTCTCTCAGCTGAACGACCGCCTCGGTCAGGTTGAAAATGTAGCAGATACCATACAGTTTCAAATGTACTCCCTAAATCAGCCTTCCTCTAATAAGGTAGATGCACTGAAAAAATTCACCACTGTAAAAAACAATATTTCGCTGTATAAATCCACATTCGATTTCTTCCATATATATGTTTTTCTGCAGCCCGATCAGCTCGGTTCAAAAGAAAGCCTGTACTTCTTTTCCACAGATGAGCTTTCTGCATATGGTCTGGATAAAAATATTGTTTCCGGTTCAGGCTTTTCCTCTGTCTGGATACCGGTTTCCAATATGCCTCTGCCTAAAATACTGTCCACAAAAAAATCATCTGCCGATGTGATCCTCTGCGTCCGGGCACTGAAAAATCAGGCCACCGGTATTCTGGAATACGCCTACGGCATTGCTCTGGACACCTCAGAGCTTACCACTTATCTGCAGCCTGCTGCTTTGGATTCCCGCATATACAGCTACATTCTCACAGATCACGGAGAGATTGCAGCAAAAAATACATCCTCACTGAATTTATCCGGAATTTCCAAAGCACAGTTTCAGAAACTCAAAGGAAATGCAGATTCTTCTTTTCACAGCGGCGACAAATATTATAACTGCTGCACCTTAAGCAATGGCTGGCTTCATGTTACCGAAATCCCGGAAAGCTATATTCAGGGCAACACGCACATCCTGATCCGTGCCTTACTGATCACTGTCCTTATTTTCTTGCTCCTTACTGTTATCATCGTTATCCTGTTTTCCGAAAATCTTACCCGGAAGATCACTGCACTTTCCTATGCAATGGAAGCCTTTCAGCTGGGATATGACCCGGAACATCTATCTATCGTTACTGTTCCCCACCCGGATGATCCTTCCAGGTATGATGAGATTGACAGACTGGGCATCACCTTTGAAGATATGCAGCACACAATAGCCGGAAACCTGAAGTCCATTGTAAATCTTTCCGTAAACGAAGAACGTCTGAAATACCAGCTGCTCCAATCACAGATCAATCCGCATTTTCTTTACAATATCCTGGGATCGATCCGTACCTGCCAGTCCCTTGGAAAGCTTGACATTGCTGATCAGATGATTGCAAATCTGACTGCCTTTTACCGTCTTACCCTGCGTAAATCAAAGGAACTTATTCCTATTAAAGATGAATTGGAAATTGCCCGGCTTTATCTGGAAATGGAAAAGCTCTGTCATAAAGATAATCTGGACTGGGAGATCGAAGCAGAAGATGGAATCGAAAATTTCCTGATCTGCAAGTTTACACTTCAGCCATTTCTCGAAAATTCCATTCTGCACGGGATTTCTTCGGGCACACCAGCTGTTTTCATTTCGATCCATGTTCTTTATGGCGATGATACGGTTGTGATCTCCATTGAGGACAACGGTGCCGGCATGGACTCCGAAACCCTTGCACAGCTGCGCCATGCTATTGAGCATAATGTTATTGATTATGAGAAGCATTTTGGAATTTCCAACGTAAGTTCCCGTATTTCCAACCCATTATACGGAAACGGTTCCGTAAGGATCCGCAGCAACCCCGGAAACGGCACATACGTCACCATTGAATTCGAACAGATGGAGGAAGATATCGATGAAAAAAATAATGATCGTAGATGATAATTACTTATCTGCAGAAGGTATCGAAAAAAACATAGACTGGGAAACACTGAATGCAGAGATCATCCATGTCTGCTACAATGGAACCTCTGCTATCGAAGCCATGAAAAAAGAACCGGCAGATCTGATCATTTCTGACATTGAAATGCCTGATCTTGACGGCATTTCCATGAGCCGTCAAGCTCTTGAGATCAATCCTATGGTGAAGATCATCCTGATCAGTGCCTATGATAAATTTGAATATGCAAGACGTGCTCTGCTCCTCGGTGCTCTGGATTATATCGAAAAGCCTCTGGATTATGCCTATCTTATCCAGAAGGTAAAAAACGCTTTTGCACTGATGGAAAAGGAACAGAAAAATCTCCAGCTTCTGAAACAAAGCAGGCCTCTTCTTACGGAAAAATTTTTCCGCGAGATCACACACCTTCCGTCTTCTGAAGCAGCCTACCGACTGAAGCCTTATCTTAAGTATCTGAATCTGGAGCTGAATTATGATTTTTATGCAATTGTTATTCTGGAGCTTGAAAATGCTCCGGATCTAAAATCCGTTTACGGGATTGAAAAGTTTCAGATGGAGCTTCTCAACCTTCAGGATCTGATAACAGAGGAAACCGCTTCTCTTGATTTTGTGTATCTTCTCCCGGATATGGATGGCTATCTGTGCATTCTGGGACACAGCGGCTGTCAGTCCAACAGCTTTCGCCAGCTTACCAGCGGACTTATTTCCTCAATCGCAGATGCCTGCCAGCCACTGGGACTTTCTCTCAACGCAGGCATTGGAACAATTGTCCAGGATTTCTGGAACCTGAACCATTCTTATAAAAGCGCCGTACATGCGCTGGAATACAGATTCTTTTTCCCTCATCAGAATATCTTTGACGGAAGAGACGCTCTGGGTTCCGATCTGTCTGTTGCAGATTTTTCAGATACAAAGGAGGATGAACTGATCCGGCTTCTCTGCAAAAAGGATACCGCTGCCATAGATCTCTGGTTTCAGAATTTTTCCGACTGGCTCACTCAGAAATTTCGCACAAAGAATTTCGCTTTCATACAGATTTATTCTCTTCTTGGCCGGATCCTGAAATTTTTCTATGAATTAAATCTGGATACGCATGACCTTGAAGCTAAAATTTTGTATGTTTACAACCACATAAATGAGTTTCATAATACGGAAGAGCTATGTCAATGGCTGAAGGATCTGTGCCATCTTTTATGCCGGAAGCTTGATTCCTCCATGAATGATTATCACCAGAAGCTCTGTGAACTGGTGATTTCCTATATCAACGAACACTACACTGACAATACGCTCTGCCTCAATGACATTGCTGCCTCTGCCAATGTAAGCCCTGCTTATTTAAGTGCTCTTTTCAAAAAAAATCAGGGGATCAGTCTCAGTGACTTTATCACATCTCAGCGAATTTCCGCAGCCGCCCGTTACCTGACTACGACTACTATGAGTCTGAAGGAGATCAGCCTGAAATGTGGTTATGCCAATCAATATTATTTCAGCACCAGCTTCAAAAAGAAAATGGGGATCACACCTTCCGCCTATCGGGAACAGAATACATAACTTCTTCTCTTCTTTATAACAAAGTTACTGGCACAAATGCCAGTGCCCTTCTCCGGAATTTTACTTATAATCAATCAATAAAGAGACCCCTCATATTTTTTCGAAGGAGGGATCGCTATGAAAAAATGGAAAAAAATCCTGATATCTCTGATAACAGTCTTTGTACTGGCCATGCTTCCGGCAGAATCGGCAATTCTGCCTGGCACAGTCTGTGTTACAGAGGCCGCTCCCAGGATCAGTTCTTCCAGGCTAAGGCAGATCCTGACACAAAAAGATGCTTCCGAGCTTGCCAACGACACTCTGGATATGGCTGTTCCATATTGGGCTGATCTTCTCAAGGGCTCCGGCATCACCCTGCGCTCCCTAGGCTTTTCAACTACAAAATAAGCTTTTCCTAAAAACAGATCGAGCATACCCGGCAACACCCCTGGCTATTACAGCCAGGGGTGTTGTACTGTCAGCTGCTTTGCAGCCTATTCCGTTAATTCTTCCAGATTCTTTTTTAATTCGAGCATCTTGTCTCTCAACTCAGCAGCCTGCTCGAAATTCAGGTCTGCTGCCGCAGCACGCATCTGCTTCTCTACCTGAGCGATCACCTTCGTCAGTTCTTTTCGGTTCATGGATTCCGGATCCTTTTTAAGCTTCACTTCTGTCTCTGCCACCTTCTTCGAAACAGCGATCAGATCACGGACCGCCTTCTTGATCGTGGTCGGAGTGATGCCATGCTCCCTGTTGTAAGCCTCCTGTATCGCTCTCCTTCTTTCTGTCTCCGAGATTGCTTTTTCCATGGATTCTGTCATGTTATCCGCATACATGATCACATGGCCTTCGCTGTTCCGGGCAGCACGGCCGATAGTCTGTACCAGGGATGTTTCCGAACGAAGGAAGCCTTCCTTATCTGCATCCAAGATCGCTACCAGTGTAATCTCCGGAATATCCAGCCCTTCTCGCAGAAGGTTAATTCCAACCAGCACATCAAACACATCCAGTCGCATATCGCGGATGATCTCTGCACGCTCCAGAGTGTCAATATCTGAATGGAGGTATCGGACACGGATTCCCAGATCCTTCATATAATCGGTAAGGTCCTCTGCCATACGTTTGGTCAGGGTCGTGATCAGGACTTTGTTTTTCTTTTCTATTTCCTTATTTACTTCTGCTACAAGATCATCGATCTGTCCTTCGATCGGACGCACCTCCACCTTCGGATCAAGAAGCCCTGTAGGACGGATGATCTGCTCTGCGCGGAGAAGCTCATGGTCATATTCATATTCTCCCGGTGTCGCAGATACAAACATTACCTGGTCAAGCTTGTTCTCGAATTCATCAAAGCTCAATGGACGGTTATCCTTAGCAGACGGAAGTCGGAAGCCGTAATCCACCAGTGTCTGTTTACGGCTCTGATCACCGGCATACATACCGCCAACCTGGGGAACTGTCTTATGGGACTCATCTATAATAAGTAAAAAATCATCTCCGAAGTAATCCATCAGGGTATATGGCGGCTGTCCCGGTGCCAGCCCGGTCAGATGTCTGGAATAATTCTCGATTCCGGAACAGAATCCTGTTTCCTTCATCATTTCCACATCAAAGTTGGTTCTCTCGGCAATTCGCTGGGCCTCGATCAGCTTGTCCTCACTTTTGAAATATTCCACCTGATGTTTCATCTCTTCCAGGATGGCATCTGCCGCACGGCGGATCTGCTCCTGAGGCACAACATAATGGGACGCCGGAAAAATCGCCGCATGGCTTTCCACACTTTTGATCTCACCGGTAAGCACATCGATATCTGTGATCCGCTCGATCTCATCGCCAAAAAATTCCACACGCACTGCCCGGTCTGTAGAGTTAGCTGGAAAGATTTCCAGCACATCGCCACGCACCCGAAAAGTTCCTCTATGAAAATCCATCTCATTTCTTGTGTACTGGATATCGATCAGCTGTTTGATAACCTCATCACGGTCCTTCTCCATTCCAGGGCGAAGAGAGATCATCATATCAAAAAACTCCTGAGGTGCACCCAGGCCGTAAATACAGGATACCGACGAAACCACGATCACGTCTTTCCGCTCACATAAGGCCGCTGTGGCGGAAAGACGGAGCTTGTCGATCTCGTCGTTGGTGGATGCATCTTTGGCAATGTAGGTATCTGTTGAGGGGACGTAAGCCTCCGGCTGGTAGTAATCGTAGTAAGAGACAAAGTATTCCACTGCATTCTCAGGGAAGAATTCCTTCATCTCGCCATAAAGCTGTGCCGCCAGTGTTTTATTGTGTGCAAGTACCAGAGTTGGTTTATTTAACTGGGCAATGACATTCGCCATTGTGAAAGTCTTACCTGAGCCAGTAACACCAAGCAAAGTCTCGAACTGGTTGCCTTCTTTAAATCCCTCGACCAATTTCTCAATTGCCTGAGGCTGGTCTCCTGTGGGTTTGTATGGGGCTTTTAATTTAAAAGCATGTCCGCCCTGTGGGCTGCTTTTATGAGCAAGTAGCTGACTATTGTCAGCGGATTGCGAATGTCCTTTTTCTGCATTCATGGTAAATCCCTCCATTTGCGACTTTTACTATGATCATTATCAGCCAAAAATTCGTATCCAGATTCGTGACGAAAAGCTCATTTTTATAGTGAATAGATGTGTTTCCCACCTCGTTACGAATAAAAGTCACAAAACTGATTTTTGCGGATAAAACAGCACTCGGAAATACCTGATGATACCAGGCTCCGGTTCTGTCATATTTTTACTGTTTGTTCTTGTAACAGTCCCTATTATATCAAATAAATTTTTGAAAGTATATAGATTAACGCAAGAAAAAAGTACAAATGTTCGATTCTTATTTGTACTTTTTTCTATCACTACTATTCTATTTTTTATCATGCTGCGTTGAAATATTCCTCCAGGATTAAGTCTATTTCAATCACTTTCGATACTTCACTCAATATGATAAGTTTGCGTAAACGCAAAGAAACAGCGACTTTGAAAAGTTATCCCGCTTTTGCTTACCATATTATTTTCTTAAATTAACATTCATGTAACGCCCAATATTACGCAAATTCATCGAGTCCTCTACAAACTGAAGTTCATCCCAATATGCAGACCTTTGATTATACACGCTTATAAATTATTGGTTCATCATATCCAAAAGTTCTCTTTCCATTAACTTCCATGCTTTCCGATACTTCCAGAAAATTGTTGGAAAACTTTTCCCAAAGTTTGAATGTCATTACCGGAGAGAACTGGCTTGTGCTACCTCCCTCCCAGATTCCGTCCTTTTCATGATAAAGTGCCGGATTAAATTTTTCAGATTTTTCTAGTTTAGAGTAATCAACATTCTTCATAGAATCATATGAAAATGTATTTTTATCTTCTCCTTTTGGAATTTCATAAGAAGAAAGTAAAATTCCCTGTTCTATTTCCGTGATAAGGAAAAGATGTGGAGATGCATGACGTTTTCCATTAATTTCATAATAACTCTCTTCAACAACAAATTTTCCTTTGAAATCTTCAGGAAGGTTATTTATTTTGTCATTACAGATTGTATTTACATGTTCCGCATATGGATATGTTTTCCCTTCTGCCTGCATCTTATTAAATTGATCCTTATTATCAAAATGTCCTGTCATCATTCCTACAAAATTATCAAGTTTCATCATATACTTTACCTCCTGGTATTTGCCTAATCACACTATTCCTCTTTTGATTTTGCCATACTGGCGATATCTCCCACTCCATTCAATACCATTGTCGGAAGATAAGCATAAGTTTTGAGCGTATCCTTCGTTGAACATCCAGAAAGAACCAATACGGTAGACATACCACTTTCCATACCAGAAATTACATC
Source organism: Blautia sp. MCC269 (assembly GCF_018785655.1). Classification (NCBI taxonomy): domain Bacteria; kingdom Bacillati; phylum Bacillota; class Clostridia; order Lachnospirales; family Lachnospiraceae; genus Blautia; species Blautia sp. MCC269. The sequence continues at coordinate 103,556 of NZ_WQQE01000038.1, forward strand.
CGTATCCATCCGATCTCCAACCATCACTGCTTCTGCAGAATGACAGCCAAGCATATTCAATCCTGTTCTCATCATCAGTGGATTCGGTTTCCCACAGAAATATGCCTGTGTACCTGTTGCCATTTCTATAGGTGCAATCAATGCACGACAAGCAGGAGCAATGCCGTTCTCAATCGGTCCGGAAACATCCGAGTTTGCTCCAATCAACTTAGCTCCCTTCAGAACTAAATTCGTTGCTTTCGTTAAGGTATCCAATGAATAGGATCGTCCCTCTCCCACAACAACATAATTCGGATTTACATCATTCATTGTAATGCCAACATCATAAAGTGCATTTAAGAGACCTGCTTCTCCTATCACAAATGCTGAACAGCCTGCCGCCTGTTCCTTTAAAAAAGCGGCTGTTGCCAATGCACTGGTATAAAAATGTTCTTCTAGCACATCAAGTCCCATCCTAGCCAGTTTCTGATTTAATTCTCGTGGTGTATATCCACTATTATTTGTCAAAAACAAATATTCTTTCTTTTCATCATGCAACCACTGGATGAATTCTGGAACACCTGGCAATATCTGATTGCCATGATAGATCACACCATCCATATCACAGATGAATCCTTTTTTTCATTAAAATCGATTATGGATTTTATCATGTTCATATGCGCCCTGCCTTTCTTGTTTCTTTAGAATACACCTTACTCTTTTCATAATAAAATAAAGCGCTATTTTCTACAAATATTTTTATATTATATCATCCACACATAAAATCAAATACATAGTACTGTGAAATCAAAGTAAATATTTCGATCAACAGAACCTTTTATGACAACATCTCTTTCACACAAGTACTTCGATAATCACTTGGTGATATTTTATATCTTTCTTTAAATACTCGATTAAACGTTCTCTGACTTTCAAATCCACTATCCAGACAAATATTTGTAATAGAATCACTCGTATTTTCCAAACGATGGCATGCATAGTTCAGCCTTGCATCGTTAAGATATTGATTAAAGTTTCTATGGAATGTCTTGGAAAAGAGTCTGGATAAAACATATTTGCTCACCCCCAGATCTTTTGCCATCTCTTCCAGCGAAAATTTCTTCTTAAAATTTGCTGATATATAGGAAACTGTCTGGTAAATAAGATCGTTGCTCCCCACACTGCTCTTTTCTACCAAATTTAATTTTCCTATGCAGCGTGCCAACACAATTTGAAGATATGCCTGTGCAACAGTAATATCCGACTGTTCTGTCTCTAAAATTGCATTTATAACCCTATATACCTCCGGTTCAACCTTTTCCGCTTTGATGATTGGGTATTCAGGAGCCATGGATTGCATGATATCTGCAAATTTGGCTATCGTAAATGGCGATGCAATCAGATAAGTCGCTTTATTTACACCGGGTGTCAGTGCCTGATAGTGATGAATAACATCTGGAAATACAAAGCCTATATCTCCTTTTTCCATATGGTATAGTTCCTGTCCGACACCAAGTTCTAATGATCCACTTGTTACACAAACGATCTCCAGTGCATTATGAAGATGTGGTTCAATATGTTTTGACTTCCTATTTATTGCTATGATCTCCTCTTTTGTGTCAACATATTTTAACTGCATGAAATACTCCCCTTTGCAACATTTGTCTATATCTTCTTTCGATTTGGCAAGCAATCCTTTTACACCTATCTTATAATCAACTTGTAAATAAGGAAAGGAGGAATTGCAAATGAGCAACCTAAAAAAATATCTGAATAACCTTTTGGTATTCTACACTGAATATTTTGAGCATCCTTACCATGTATAAATACTAAAAGGACTATTTTGTGAAAACTGAATATTTTCTTAAGGCCATTTCACAAAAATGAAGTGGTCCTTTTTTATTTTCAAAATACAGTTCTATCACTTTATATATAGAAAAAAGCACTGTCTCATCGAGCAACGACCAGACAACGCTTTCTCCTGTCAATTCTAATTTATGTCTAATGCATCTGTTACTTCATCTGCAGCAATTCCTTTTTCTGCTTTCAGTTTTTTATTTGCATCTTCTACATTCATTCTTGAAAGTACAAACATAATCAATACATCAAAGATTAACGGAAGCCAAAGATACATGAACTGCATCATATCAAGTGCAGACTGTGGCTGAGTTACATTTGTTCCGACATATCCACTGAACTCAAGCATCCATCCAACAACAGCGGTTCCAATACCTCCACCGATTTTTACACCAAGAGAAGTACAAGAGTACATCGTTCCGTCAATTCTCTTTCCCTGCGTAAGATAAGTGTATTCAGAGCAGGATGCGATAACTGCATTCATATCTCCCTGCCATGGTCCCTGACCTAAGGCTGCAAGAGCTGTAAATGCCATCATCAGCGGAACACTGCCCATATATCCGGCAACAACAACAAGTGCTCTACCGATGACTGCTAAGACGTAACCTCTTAAGTTCAGTTTATACATACCTTTCCACTTACCAACTAATGTCGGTGTGAAAATCAGAGCAATGATCAGTGGAATATTTACTGCCCATGCAAATTGTCCAAACAAATTCTTATTTTTCAGTACCCATGTCATGTAATAAATGCCAGCTCCAATCATGGCACCATATAACTGCTGTAAAATATATGTTCCACAAATCATCATGTAATATTTGTTTTTGACAAGAAGCCTGAATGCCTGTACCATTCCATACTTTTCATTATCATTCTTTACTTCTCCTTCGTTAAGTTCTTCCTCCGGAAGTTCCTTAACAGAAAGTGCTGAAATCGTATTTACGACCAGACCAATGATTGCATAGATAATAGCAACCGTTCTCCATGCCGCAGCATCTCCACCACATTTATCTACAAATCCAACTGTAATCGCCTGAATCAGAAGACTTGTTGAAAATGCAAAAATAAAACGGTAAGATCCCATCTGTACACGCTCTTTGCTGTTCTTTGTAATCAGTGACGTAAGTGCTGAATAAGCAATATTGTTTGCTGTATAAAACACACCATTTAACAGTGTATAAGAAATAAAGAACCATGCATATTTAGCCGTTGTTCCCAAACTCACCGGTACTGCAAAGCAGCCGACCAGCGTAATGGCACAACCAATATATCCGTATAGCATCCAGGGTTTCGCTTTTCCCATTTTACTGTGTGTTTTGTCAATCATTGATCCAAAAAATATATCCGTAAAACCATCAAATAGTTTTGATGCGGCAATCAGGGTACCCACGACACCTGCAGCAAGTCCTACCGAGTCCGTCAGATAGACCATCATAAAAGATGTCAGGAACGCATAGACTACATTACCTGCAATATCACCTGATCCGTATCCAATTTTGTTATACCATTTCAAATACTTTTTTTCTTCCATCGAATTTCTTTGCTCCTCATCTTCATCGCACTTAGAATCTCAATATGGCTAACCGTATGATATCTAATTCTGTTTTTTTCTCTGATTTTGTCTGATTGCTCTGTATATCCGGACTTTACATTACAATCAGACTCTCTTTCCTTGTTTACGGGTTACATGAAACTTTATTATCCCTTTACATACGGTATCAGTGTAAACTGGAACCGGAATAATACATCATCAAATCGGTACTGCTCCAATACAACTGGACCACAACTATTAGAACCAATGCCATTTAATGCGTAGTCAACACAGAATACTACACTATCTGATTCTATTAATTCATAATTATGCGTTTTCTTCTCAAGTTCTTCCTGTGTATAATAAGAAGCATTGAATGAAAATGCCTTTTCTGCGGATGCCACAATTCCATATCGGCTGTTGTTAAGCTCTACATATTCACAATCATAATGGCTTCCATTTTCCTGTGGACGGATATAGTCCTCATGTAAATCCCCTACATCTGCCCGGTACAAACCGTGGCTCGCAGCCTGATGTTTATCACAATAACTTTCCTGTGGTCCCATTCCAAAGTATCTTACAGCTGAAAGTTTTTTATCCAGGAACATCCTCACACCAAATCTCGGAAGATCCGGGAATTCATCGTCTTTTGTTACTGCAATATCTGCATCAATCTTTCCAGCAGCTTCTATTTTCCATGTAATCGTCACATCAAGAATCTTCTGTACTGTCTCTGCCACAACGGATGCATGGCTTGTAATTTTCACACCATGTTTTCCCTGCACAACCTCTGTCGTATAGGCTCTTGTGTAAGCCTTATCATAGTGGGCTTTCTTCCATTCAGACTTGATGTACATATCGTTATCTGTTGGAGCTCTCCAAATATTTAATTCCATCGGATGGTTCAAGTATTCCCGCCCTGCGAATTTCATCTCTGTAAAGAGTGCAGTACGTTTGTCTATGGTATAAGCAAATTCACGCCCCTTGATATGAATCTGTGTATCATTTTCATTTACCTGTAATTCAGTGTCCACTACTGTTTTTGGTATCCATTTCTCTGCAAGTTTACATTTTGTATCCTCTTTACTTACCTCAATTTCATCAAATCCAAGAATATGGTCTTCATCCAACAGTGGCAATTCTTTTTTCAGATGGTAAATAAGTTTTAAATAACATTTCCCATTCTCTGGAACATTGATCTTCAGGTTTGTTTTTCCTTCCCCGTGTGGTGCCACAGAAAACTCCGGAAGTATGCCTTTGCTGATCACAAGACCATCCTGTGTCAGCTCATAACTAATCTTCACATAATCTTTCAAGTCATCAAAATCCATGTAGTTATGAAGCACCAGTTCTCCGCTTTCTTTGTTATAGGAAATAACTCTTGCCGGGCGATAAACATTCTTGTATTCCAAAAGTCCTGTATGTACCGTTCTGTCCGGATATACTAATCCATCCATACAGAAGTTGCCATCATGAATTTCTTCGCCATGGTCGCCCCCATAAGCATATATAGTCTTTCCATTCTCAGCAGTTCCATGAGCAATCGCATGATCACACCATTCCCAGACAAAGCCGCCGCACATTTTATCATTATCCTGAATCATCTGGAAGTAATCTTCAAAATCTCCAGGTCCGTTTCCCATGCTGTGACAGTACTCTACCAAAAGGAAGGGTTTGCTTCCATCTTTATCCAGATATTCCTGAATTTCGGAAAGCGCTGGGTACATCCGGCTGTACACATCCAGATTGCTGTAATCATATGTTTCATCATAATTACGGTATCTTGCACTCTCATATTGTGTGATACGGTCTGGATCAAAATTCTTTGTCCATTCCAGTGCTTTTTCAAAGTTGCAGCCATAAGCACTCTCATTTCCCATTGACCACATAACAATACAGAAACGGTTTTTGTCACGTTCCACCATGAGTTTTACGCGATCAACGATTGCCTCTTCCCATACCGGATCATCTGCAATCTTCTCATTCCATCGTTTGAACCGATTGTAATCAGTGTCTTCTTTTCTGTAGATCATAAATGGACCATGAGCTTCAATATCTGCTTCATCTATTACCATGAATCCATACTTGTCACACATTTCATAGAAAAATGGTGCGTTCGGATAGTGGCTGGAACGGATCGCATTAAAATTATGCTGCTTCATTAACGTAAGATCGGTTGTAATCTGTTCCGGATTGATTGTAAATCCAGTAACCGGATCAGAATCATGTCGATTGACACCACGGAATTTAATCTTCTGTCCATTTAAATAAATAACCTGGTCTTTAATCTCTATCTTTCTTAATGCAATGTGATCTACAATTACTTCATTCTCTGTTTCAAGAATCATTTTATATAGATATGGATTTTCTGTATTCCAAAGTTCCGGACTTGCGATTTCTAATACAGCTGTTCCTTCTTCAGCAATACTTCCTAGTGCTACAACTGCTCCGTTTCTATCTTCAATCGAAATATTTACATTTAACGGAGAGTAGAATTTCATTTCAATTTCTACTTTCGCAAGCATATCCTCAATTCTTGTTTTAATATGATAATCACTGATTGCCTGTTTTGGGCGTTTCAAAATGTACACATCCCGGAAAATACCACTCATACGGAATTTGTCCTGATCTTCCAAATAGGAACCATCACACCACTTCATTACCAACACTGCCACCGTATTCGTTCCATCCTGAAGTACATCGGTAACATCAAACTCACTGGTCATATGCGAAACCTGGCTGTATCCTATGTAAGAGCCATTGATCCATACGTAAAAGCAACTGTCTACTCCTTCAAAGTTCAAAAAAGATTTTGGCGCTTTCTCATCTCTACTGTACTCAAAAGTATGTACATAGGCTCCACACGGAATGTCCTGTGGCACATATGGTGGATCAAACGGAAATGGATACCGGATGTTTGTATACTGATGTGTATCATATCCAGCCATCTGCCATACACTTGGAACCTGAATCTCATCAAAATTTTCTGTATCATAATTCTTCTCAAAGAAAGAATCCTGAATGTCATAGATGCTGTTAAAATACTGGAATTTCCAAGTTCCATTCAATAACTGCATACGATCTGACTCTTCTCTGTGTTCCACCAAGTTATCCATTCTTCTGGATGCCGGAATATAATAGGCTCTGGCTGGCATTGTGTTTTCGTGCAGTACGCTTAGATTTTCATAATAACGTGGTACGATCATAAATAGCTCTCCTCCAATACATATACTTTTTTGTTCTTTGTTTTCCTAAAGCAAACCTTATACTTTACTTTTTGTTTACGTTCCTTAGTTATGTTATATATAGCTTATCCTAATCCGCAAAATATGTCTATGAATTGGATTAGACAAAATATGCACTAAATGATACAATGATAAAAAATACGAAAAGAGGTGCTGTCCTATGTATTTGAACACCGGTTATTTGAACCACTCACATATGGATTTCAAAGACAAAAGTCGTCCGCTGATTGTAGGTAGCTGTGGTACTTACCGTCTTTCCAGACATCCCAAACTTCCGACCTACCGTCCAAAGGGTCGTCTGGATTATCAGATTATATATATCACTGCTGGTTGTGGGCATTTTCATTTTGATAATGTAAATAATGAAACGATTGTTCCAGCCGGCAACATTGTACTGTACAGACCGAAAGAACTCCAAAAATATGAATATTACGGAGAAGATAAGACAGAAGTATACTGGATTCACTTCACAGGAAGCAATGTGAAAAATATCTTACGTCAATATGGGTTTCCAGATAAAGAACGTGTCTTTCAAGTGGGTACATCTAATGAATATGAACAAATTTTCAAACGTATCATTATCGAACTCCAACGCTGTCAAGACAATTATGAGGAAATGCTTGTCCTTTTGCTACGTCATCTTCTGATCAGTTTCCACCGGGAACTGACAAGAGAGCACATATTAAAAAATGAATACCTTGATCATGAGATGGATAATGCTGTTACCTTTTTCAGTGAAAACTACAATCAAAATATCAATATTGATGATTATGCTGCCTCACGAGGCATGAGTGTCAGCTGGTTTATCCGAAATTTCAAAAAATATACCGGTTCTACACCAATGCAATTCATTGTGGGAATCCGCATCAACAATGCTCAGATGTTACTAGAAACAACAACTTATTCCATCAATGAGATTTCTAAGATTGTCGGATATGATAACCAGCTTTATTTCAGTCGGCTTTTTCACAAATTGAAAGGATATTCGCCAAGAGAATACCGAAAAATAAGAAATAGGTTATGAAATCTATAATGTCATAAAAAGTGAACTACTCGGCAACTTAGTTACCAGAGCATCTGAAATCTGGCGGGATACCGCCTTTTTTCAGGGTGCGTCCATGACACCAATACTGCTTGCCTTTCGGCTATACAGCTACTTTTATTACTTCTGGATTTTTTAGTCCGGTTACGGACAGTTCCTTCTGCTTTCCGGATACGGAAAGATATTTCCGCAGGATATTAAATGCGCCTACTGCATCTGCATTGTAGCTTACTCTGTCAGTTATATACATACCCCGTTCTTTTCGGTTTGTTGCTTCTGCATATCTTTTTGATACTTCCGGTGATAACGGACTGCACTGGCTGGTATAGCTTTCCTCCTGTTTTATCAATTGGATCCCATACAGTTTCAGCTTATATCCCAGCATGATATAAAGCCTGTTATATGGCAGTCCGTGAAACTTCTGGTTGACTTTATGCCCCATATCTTTCTCTTTACGGATATTTCGGATATCTCCCACAACCACACAGCGGATATCTTCTTTTCTGCAGTATTCTGCAATCCATCTGGTCACTTTATGAAGATAATCCTTCACTGTATTCTGCTTTTTTCTGTAAAGTCTCTGGATATGTTTCGATGATCCTGGATATCTTATCCCTCTTTCCGATTGCTGCGCATACCAAACAGACTGCACTCTGGCGATCTCTTTATGAAAGTATCTTTCCAATGAAAGATATTTCCTTCCAAGGATAAAAGTCCGGCCATTTCCGGAATCATAACAGGTCATCAGATTATGAAGTCCAGGATCAATAGATAAATAATGTCCATTCTGGGAAAGCTGCTCTGGTCCTTCAATCTCATAGATAACGATAAGGTCACATTTTCCGTTTTCCGGCGGATAGATCCGCAATTGTTTTATATGATCCATGTCCCTGAAAATCTTATTTTCAAGATATAGAAATCTTTCATGGATCCCATAGGTTTCTTCCATATAGATTTTCAGATCCTTTGGCAGAGACAGCCGCAGCTGGTCTGAACCTTTCTCATGCCGGATCCCCATCTGCATGTATGTGACCGGGATATTGTCCTGTTTAAAACGGGGCGGATTT
>NZ_WQQE01000038.1:112286-271321 GCF_018785655.1 Blautia sp. MCC269
AGAAAGATCTCCATGCTTTGTCCAGCTGCTTGCAGGTCTCCTGTGCTGTCTGTGACGGAAGCTGTCTGTACCACAGATCTCCTTTATGCGCTTTTTTCTGATAATACCAGTCAGGATACTTTTCCAGTCCCAGCTCTTTATAATGATGACGTTCGTAGTTGCAGACATTCCAGAGTTTGGAAGCTGCATAACACATATGCCCTATGATATTGGAATATTCCGGCCGGATCTTTACAGATGTTCTGTGTGACAGCAGCATTCCTCTTCCCCCTTTGGACAGCTATGCAGATAGAAATCTACACTCCACCTTGGTTTAATACGACTTGCTCTGATGCTCAATATAACGGCGGATATTTTCCTCCGATACAGATCCGATCGTTTCCACATAATAGGAATGGTTCCACAGCTCTCCCTTCCATAGCTGGTCTCTTATTTCCGGAAAACGTTCGAACAGTTTTCTGCCGGTGATCCCCTTCAGATACTTGACAATCGCTGTTATGGACAGTTTTGGTGGAGCTGATACAAAACAGTGGACATGATCACCTTCACCACATTCAAATAAATGAACAGTAAAACCTTTATCCTCAGCGATCTGCTGCACCAGTTCCTTTAGGTATTCCTCAATTTCTGGGTTTAATATCTTCCGCCGGTATTTCACCGACCACACCATATGGTAATTAATATTACACACACAAGTCCTGTAATGTATTAGATTTTCTTTCATACATATAGTATAACATAACAAGTAGAAATGCGCAATAAAAAACGAACATATTTTCGATTGATTATATGCCGGTTACGGCATTAATACCAAGGGATTGGGAGATTATTATATTATTTCAATGTGCAGATATGCACAATCCTGCGCTTTCATCTCGGTAATTGAATTGCCAAGGATTCCCGCTTATTGTCCTAAATATCAAAAAAGGATGCCAACGAATCAAAGCAGATTACGTAACATCCTCTTCTTTTTATTAGTGCTATTTTATAAATTCAACCGAATAGTAATACATGTACTCATTATCTGTATCTATATGCTCCCCTGCAATATCCTGTATTGGCAACGAGCTTAACCCTTTTTCTCCATAAATCAGTGCTGCTAATCCTTGCTCTGTTCCATACTCTATCTTGCATTTGTTTTCAATAGTCGTTGCTGATCTTCCATAATATTCCCTGTTTTTAACTCCCTCCAAAATTGGTATTTCTGTCATATATTTTGAATATTTATCTGCTGCGATGAGCTTTGCAGTAAAATTATCAAAATCCGGTGTAATGACAATCAATCCATTTGTGGAAGATTTCACATCTTCATAGGAAAGTTCCAAAACTTTTTTATGTGAAACTCGTTGTCCAAGCTGATATTCTGACAAGTAAATAGATAACGTTTTAAATGTATCCCTTGAATTGTATCGAAACATCATTGTTCCATCAATTCCTGATAACAATTCAGCAGTTTTCATTTCTATACTATCTGAGTCTACTGCTTCAATATAGTTTTGTGGTTGTCGCAATTTATTACATACGATGGATCCAAAAGTAACCATAGATATTCCCACTACAATAAGAAGCACTATAATGATTGACCAGTTTTTCGATAGCCTGAGGCTGGTCTCCTGTGGGTTGGTATTCGGAGTGTAATTTGAAATGATCCATACGGTTCTCCTTGTTGTTCTGAAATTTGTGGATATGTAAATACTGCCTGTTACTATATGTAAAGAGAGTGCTTTTATCTTTATTATTGTTGCTTTTACAGTATGTCATTCAGCGTAAAAAAGTATAGGGCAACCGAATATTTGTTCTATACTTTTTACTGCACCACACAAAAAGGCAGAGCCTGCTCCACTCAGACTCTGCCTCTCACTTTTTTCTTTTTATACTGCCGTCATTCTTCTACTTTTCTCTCATAAACGATCTCACCGCCAAGAACTGTCATATCCACTTTCGTGGTCTTGATCTCATCCGGATCAATCTTATAAATATCTTTCTCCAGAACTACGAAGTCTGCATTTTTTTCCACTTCGATGGTTCCGTTCTCGTCTTCTGTATAGGAAGCGTAAGCTGCGTTTTTTGTAAAAAGCTTCACCGCCTCATCTACAGACATTTTTTCGGAGGGGATCCAGCCTTCCTGTGGCTGACCGCTGATATTTTTGCGGGTGACTGCAAAATAAATATTCTCCATGGCATCAAAGCTTACCACAGGAGCATCCGAACCGCCGGACGTATGGATTCCCATATCCAGCATGCTCTTCCATGCATACACCTTATCCATACGGTGTGCGCCGATGGCAGGTTCCACTGTGTTCATATCCAGATCGATAAATACCGGCTGGATATATGCCAGAAGATCCTGGTCTTTCATCCCCTGCAAAATACGCGGATTGGTGATCTGGCAATGTACGATACCATGTCTGCCCTTTTTATTATCCTTCCGGTAAAGAGATTTCGCAGCTGCCTCAATGACCATATCCATGGCACGATCGCCGATACAGTGTACCGCTGCCTGCATCTGATGCTGGTCAAAAAAAGCAAACAGATCGTCAAGCTCATCCTGACTGAATGTGATGATCCCGGTATTTCCCGGCGAATCCTCGTAAGGCTCATTCATGGCCGCAGTTCTTGCACCAAGGGAACCATCCTGGATCAGCTTCATTGGTCCGACAGTAAAGTGATCCCCCCTCTGTCCGGTACGATATCCTTCCTCAATAAAAGCCTTCGCATCCTCCGCCCGCTCAAAAAGGCACTGCTCATAATGGCGGATACTCAGCTCCCCTCTGGCATCCAGTGCCTTGTAGGAGGCCATGATCCGACGCCAGTTTTTCCCCGGAAGTGAGGCAAGATCATCGGACTGTACACCTGTAAATCCACATTCATTCAGCTTCTTCGCACTGTATTTGATGTAGCCTTCCACTTCTTCCTGGGATGGTGCTTCCAATACGGAAGAATAAAACTGTACTGCATTTTCCTTCAGAAGTCCGGTATCCAGGTCAACCTCCTTCGCAATCTCCGGGAACTCCGGGATTTTTTTCAGAAGCTCCAGACCGCAGCTGTTGCACACAGCCACATGCCCGCAGACACGCACCATAATGATGGGGATTTCCGTTGAGAGCGCATCCAGCTCATCCTTGTGCGGATAGCGTGGCTTATCAAAATGCTCCTCATTCCAGCCTCTGCAGTAAAGCCAGGTCAGCTTCTGACCTTTGCTCTCCTCCAGTCTTTTTTTTGCTGCGGCAAGCATTTCCTCAACACTTGTACAGTCAAACAGTTTTACAGATCTTTCCACAAATGCATAATGCAGCATATGCATATGTGTATCCACAAAACCGGGCAGCATCAGCCTTCCCTTAAGGTCGATCCGTTTTTTGCAGGAAAAAGCTTCCGCTTCTTTATCAGTTCCCACAAAAACGATCCGACCATTTTCGATTCCCACAGCCTCTGCCACTTTTTCACTGTCATCCAGTGTTCTTATACATCCGTTAAAAAAAATTGTATCCACTGTTTATTTTTCCTCTTTTTCTTTTTTATCCTCGTAGAAAAGTGCCATATCCTTGTCTACCTTTCCGATTCCCATGTAACGCGCCTTGTAATCCTTCAGCAGTTTAAAGAAAGTACCACTTAAGATAAATAATGTGGCAACATTTACAAATGTAGGGAATACGGTTGTAAAGTCTGCAATTACCCACAGCTGCGCCGGTGTTCCGTTTCCGTAAAGAGTAAGCACTGTGACCAGAAGACCCCATAATGGTGTTCCAAGGATAAAAACCTTCTCTGCAATCTTCAGAACCTTCTGATTATTTTTCAGCCAGTGCTTCAGGATCACGCTGTAGTAGGTGAACCATCCGGTTGATGTTGTCAGTCCGAAAAGGAAGATACTGATCGCGATCAGTGCTCTCGCAACAGAGCCCATTCCGGACTCAAATGCTGTCAGTGTCAGCTCTGATCCCTGAAGTCCTGAATTCCAGTAGCCAGTGGTAATAACAACAAGACCTGTCATGGAGCACACTACGATAGTATCTGCAAATACCTCAAATGCTCCCATCAGTCCCTGTTTTACAGGATGATCTGTCTTTGCGGAAGCATGAATCATAGGAGAGGTTCCCCAGCCTGCCTCGTTGCTGTATACGGAACGGGCAAATCCAAGACGCATTGCTGTTGCAACACCGGCTCCCATAAATCCGCCGACTGCCGCCTGTGTTGTAAATGCGCCCTTGAAGATCATTCCAAAGGTTTCCGGCAGTTTGTCAAAATTCACTACCAGTATTGCGAGAGAGCCTACAATGTAAAGCATGCACATGATCGGTGTCATATAGGAAGAGATCACGCCGACTTTCTTTACACCGCCGATGATGATCAGATAAATCGCTGCCACATACAAAAGTGACGGTACGATGTACGGCAGGTGGAAGGTACTTCCGACAGCCTCTGATACTGTATAATTCTGCAAAGTAATGAACCATGTCATGAAAATACAGCCGCCGAACAGTACTGCAAAAAGTTTCCAGAAGGGAAGCTTTTTCTCTCCGCCAAGACCCTTCTGCATGTAGTAGGTCGGGCCTCCCTGGTACTCACCGTTTGGCTGTTTCTCTCTGTAGTATACAGCAAGTGTTACCTCTGCCATCTTGATGACCATGGCAAGAAGCGCCGCGATCCAGAGCCAGAATAATGCCCCAGGTCCTCCTGTTGCAATGGCCGTTGCAACACCGGACATATTGGATACACCAACAGTACCTCCGATCGCAATGGAAATAGCCTGGAACGGTGTCAGGCTCTTTCCGTCATCTCCGCCTTCCTGGCGACGTTCTTTACTGAACATGTTTTTCACAATGTAACCAAAATGGCGAAACTGGAAGAAACCGGAACGTACTGTCAGATATACGCCTGTAGCGAGGATCGTAATCAGCAACGGCAGTCCCCAGAGCCAGTTAGTCAGATTTTCAAATAACGCAAACATCTTTTTCCTCTCCTGTTCTTTGTATTCTTTTGTTTTTGCAACCCCATTCAGAAAATCCGTGTTTAACGCATAAAAAATCCCCGGAACATGAAGTGATGGGTCATCGGTGTTCTCGACATACAGCCGTTTGCCGTATATCTTCGAGCCCCGTTTTTATCATCTTTATCCTTCATGCCCTGGGGATCTTATATTCAGTCCACTAAATCTTCCAAACTGTTGTAGTATAACATAATTTCTGAATTATTTCTACTTATTCCGCAGGAAAATATGCATTTTTATTCACTAATTTATTCATTAATTAAAGATACCTTTTTTCCTACCGGATCGACTCCGGATACTCCACACCTTCCGGCATGGGGTCCCACTCATTGAGTCCAAGGCTCTGTTTAAACTTCGCCTGTTCCAGAGTGAGCTTCGGGAGATCATCTTTCAGATAATCCATCAGCTCGCCGATGCCTTCCCTGGTTTTATTATTTACCATAAAAATGCGCTCACAGCCCATGTTCTCCATCCACTGTCTGACCATGGGGATATTGGCATGGGGGGAATCCACCTTGGTAATGATCCCAATCAGCGGGCGGAGGAGAAAATTCCTGCTGCCATCACTGAACAGATTAAATGGCTCGTTGGCCGCCTGTACAATGGCAATCACATCCGCCTCAAAAGAGAAACAGGCAAGTCCCACGCTGAAATGCTTGGACTCTGCATATTCTCCCGGTGAATCAATGGTATCTTCATTTGTATTGGTATACTGGGTTTTATGATAATGAAGCTCCTCCCCTTTCAACGCCTGTGTCAGGGATGTTTTGCCGGCTTCACTTCGACCCATCAGAAAAATTTTTTTCATTTTTTATCCCGTCCTGCTCTAGCTTCTGTGGATCTTACAGACATCGAATTTCAATGTCTCATGGAAAAACCGCACCACTTCCTCCACAGCTGTCATCACTTCCGTAAAACCGCCTGTCAGGATCAGTGTCCCACAGAAACGATCCATAAATCCCACTTCCACATGAGCAGCCTTCACTGCAACATCTGCAGCCACTACAATAGCCTCCCAGGGTGTAACCCTGACCATACCGATGGCATCTCCCGTATGGTCCTCTCCTTCGTGAACTCCGATATGTAACGCAAGATTCTCATATACCGACTTGTCACTTGGTGTAAAAACATGTGCAAAAGAAAGCTCTTTTCCAGGTACTCTCACCCGGGTCAGTCGCAGCCTTTTTCCCTTAAGGTTCTCATAATCATCATGGAACAGCCGCTCCAGCAGTTCTTCCTTCGTTATCCGTTCTTCCATGGTGCACTTCCTTATCTCTTGGTGATCTTGCAGACTACATATCCAAGAGTATCGCGGAAATAGTCCACGATCTCTTCCATTGCTGTCTGCACATCGGAAATCTCTCCTGTTATGATCAGTGTTCCTGTAAAACGGTCTGCAAAACCAAGATATACATTGCCGCTCTTCACTGCGATATCAGATGCGATCACAGCGGATTCGGAAGGGGTCATATTCATGATTCCGATCGCAGATGAGCCATAGTCCACCTGTGGATTCAGTCCAAGCTTCTGATATATGATCGGTGCCGGACCACCCATGATATGGGCAAATGTGATCTCCTTACCGGCTACGGTCTCCTGTACGATTCTGATCTGGTCTTTATGTTCATCTGCCATTGATGATTCCTCGCTTTCAAAAATTTTGTAACATAGCATTGTCAAGATCCATGCTATCGATTTCTCGATCGATCTAATATTCGATAAGCCGGATTTTGTTCATCCGGCTTACAATTTCCCTACGTTAAATTTTACTATCTGTACCTCTTAATGTCAATACAATTCTTCGAAAACAAGGCAAAAAACAACGTTTTCAAAAATAAAAATCCACAGAAAACAACACTCATTTTCACATCAGTCCGGAAAACCAGTCAAAATCTGCTTAGAACTCAAACGCCTTCTTAATGCTGTCATAATGCAGGAATTTTCCCTCAGCTGCAAACGCTTTGATCTGATCCAGCGTTGCAAACATATATCCGTCTGTCTCTTCTGTCTGAAGTTTCAGATCCTTGTCTTCCACATCCATGACAAACCGGTACACATCTACAAAGTAATTATCTCCTTCCCCAGGGTTCTCTCTTTTATAGGTAAAAAGATATCCGCCTTCTGCCTGGCTAGCATCCAGTCCTGTCTCCTCTTTTACTTCACGGAGTACCGCATCCCTGGATTCTTCACCTGCCTGGGCAGCGCCGCCGGAAACTTCCCACCAGCCTGGAGCCCAGGCTTTTGTCATCACGCGTTTGGTAATGAGAAAAGTTTTGTCCGGTCTTGCCACCACACCTAAGACTGTCAGATGATATTCTCCATCTTTCAGGCACCAGTCGTTGCGCTTCATGGTACGTCCTGTCGGTTTCTTATCTGCATCGTAAATATCCCAGAATTCCATTTTTCTATCTCCTGTCTTTTTTACATTTCACGGTAATATGGTCTTACATTTCCGTCTCCCCGTGTTCTGTATCTTTTTTATTTGTTATGATACCACGCTAAAGTCCTGTATGTAAACCCTGGAATCTGCTACCCTTTTCCAGTTATTTTTTTTCAGCTGCTATCTGCACATTCTGCTCCTTTTATCTCATAAGAAAATCTATAGATTATTTTTATTATATCACTTGTATTATGAATTAGTTTTATAGATATTTTTGTTATATAATTAACACAAACAAACGATTCTATTTAAAATAACCAGGGAGGTTTTTTTCAGATGAAGAATGATTATCCGCATATTTTTTCCCCATTAACCGTTAAAAATATGACTATCAAGAACCGTATTGTTATGATGCCGATGGGCACCAACTACGGTGAACAGAACGGCGAAATGAGTTTTCTTCATATCAATTATTATGAGCAGCGTGCAAAGGGTGGCACAGGCCTCATCATCGTAGAGAACGCAAGCATCGATTCCCCGCAGGGCTCCAACGGAACCACACAGCTGCGCATCGATCATGACAACTATCTGCCACGTCTTTTCAAATTCTGTGAGAATATCCACAGATATGGAACAAAGATCGCGATTCAGATCAACCATGCCGGAGCTTCCGCTGTTTCTTCCAGGATCAACATGCAGCCGGTTTCCGCATCTGACATTCCATCCAAAGAAGGCGGTGAGATCCCGCGTCCTCTTTCCAAAGATGAGATCCTTCACATCGTAAAAAAATATGGTGAGGCTGCAAAACGTGCACAGACAGCTGGCTTTGACGCGGTAGAGATCCATGCAGGCCACTCCTATCTGATCAGTCAGTTCCTCTCCCCGATCACAAACAAGCGTACCGATGAGTTCGGCGGATCTGTTGAGAACCGTACCCGTTTCTGCCGTATGGTCATCGATGAAGTAAGAAAACAGGTAGGACCTTTCTTCCCGATCATGCTCCGTCTCAGTGCGGATGAGCTGATGGAGGGTGGAAATACACTGGAGGATACCCTGGAATACCTGGATTATCTTCAGGAAGAGGTTGATATCTTCGATGTTTCCTGCGGACTTAACGGTTCCATCCAGTACCAGATCGATGCAAATTATCTCCCGGACGGATGGCGTTCCTACATGGCAAAGGCCGTAAGAGAAAAATTCAACAAGCCATGTATCTCCATGGGTAATGTCCGTGACCCGAAGGTTGCTGAGCGTATCCTGGCTGACGGTGACGCAGACCTGATCGGTATGGGCCGTGGTCTGATTGCAGACCCTGCATGGGTAAACAAGGTTGCCACAGGTCATGAGTGTGACCTCCGCAAATGTATCTCCTGTAACGTTGGCTGTGCCGGAAACCGTATCGGTGTAAACCGTCCGATCCGCTGTACTGTAAACCCATCTGTTCTTGAGGGCGATGTATATAAGAAAAAACATGTAAATAAAAACTGCAACGTAGTTGTTATCGGCGGAGGCACTGCCGGACTGGAAGCTGCCTGTACAGCCGCAGAGGTTGGCTGCAACACCTTCCTTCTGGAAAAAGGCAATGAACTTGGGGGACTTGCATCTCTGATCTCCAGAATCCCAGCTAAGAACCGTCTGGCTGATTTCCCGCATTATCTCATGCATCGCGCAGAACAGCTTGAGAACCTTTACATCTTCAAAAACACAGAAGGAACACCGGAGAACATCCGCAAATTCCATCCGAATATCATCGTAAGCTCCACCGGTTCCGCTCCGCTCCTTCCTCCGATCACAGGACTGAAGGATCGTATTGACAACGAGAACTATAATATTTATTCTATTCTTGGTATGATCAGCCACATTAATGATTTTCCGAAGGATCTGGAAGGCAAAAAAGTCGTTGTGGTAGGCGGCGGTGCTGTAGGTCTTGATGTTGTGGAATTCTTCGCAGACAGAAACGCAGATATCTCTATTGTTGAGATGATGGATCAGATCGGACGTGATCTTGACCCTGTAAGCAAAAACGACACAAAGACCATGATGAAAAAACATAATGTACATCAGCTTACAAAAACTGCTCTCCTTGAGGTTAAGGATTCTTCCTTCCTTGTCAAGGGTGACGGCGAGCCTTATGAGCTTCCATTTGAGTACGGTTTCGTATGTCTTGGAATGAGAGCTCAGGGACAGCTTTACCAGAGCCTCACAGAGGAATTTTCTTCTGAGGATGTTGAGATCATGAACATCGGCGACAGCCAGAGAGCAAGACGAATCATTGACGGTACCCAGGAAGGACGCAATATCCTTACCATTCTTGAGCAGAAGGGATACCTTTAATATTTTTCCGCTATACCCTTTCCGGGAACATTTCCATCCTTCTACCGGAAAGTGTATATAGATCTGTTACAGTTCACTCGGTGATCCGTAACATAGATTTTCCACGTCTTCCTCCCCCGCAGCCGTTCGGAGATGTCCACAGCTTCTTCAGATCTATGTGGCGGGAGGTTTAAAAAAGACAAATCTTCATCCAGATTTTACCAACGAGAGGAGTTATTACCATGTCAGAAAGAATCACAGGACATACCGAACTGATCGGTCTTATGGCATATCCGATCCGTCACT
Organism: Blautia sp. MCC269; assembly: GCF_018785655.1. Classification (NCBI taxonomy): domain Bacteria; kingdom Bacillati; phylum Bacillota; class Clostridia; order Lachnospirales; family Lachnospiraceae; genus Blautia; species Blautia sp. MCC269. The sequence goes on from NZ_WQQE01000038.1 coordinate 122,273, forward strand.
CCAGCTCACCGGCCATGCAGAATGAGGCTTTCGCAAAGCTTGGCTATGATTATGCATACCTTGCATTTGAGGTTGGCGCAGACGAGATCGAGGATGCTGTAAAAGCCATCCGTACTCTGAAAATGAGAGGTTCTAACGTTTCCATGCCGAACAAAACTCTAGTAGGCCAGTACCTTGACGAGCTTTCACCGGCAGCAGAAATGTGCGGCGCTGTAAACACCATCGTTAATGATCATGGTCATCTTACAGGCCATATCACAGACGGTATCGGATTTATGGCAGCACTGAAAGACAATAACATCGACGCCATCGGAAAGAAAATGACCATCGTAGGTGCAGGTGGTGCCGCAACTGCTATCGAGATCCAGGCAGCACTTGACGGTGTAGGCGAGATCGTGATCTTCAACCGCAAAGATGAATTCTGGGACCGTGCAGTATCTACGGTAGAAAAGATCAACACCAGAACTTCAAGCCATGCTGTTCTCTATGATCTGGCAGATCTTGACCAGCTGAAAAAAGAAATGGCTGACAGTTATATTTTCGTAAATGCGACAGGTGTTGGAATGAAACCGCTGGAAGGTCAGTCCGTTGTTCCTGACAAGTCTTACTTCCGTCCGGAGCTTATCGTTGTTGACGTGCCTTACTCTCCTCTTGAAACTGCTATGCGTTCCATGGCAAAGGAAGTTGGCTGCAAGACAATGAACGGCCTTGGCATGATGCTTTTCCAGGGCTCCGCTGCATTTGAACTGTGGACCGGCGAGCCGATGCCGATCGAGCATATGAAAGAGATTCTTAACATCAGATACGATGACTGATAAAATCCCATCCGTATCGGAAAGGACCATTATGAAAACAGTTCAGGTAAGAAATATCACAATCGGAGAAGGCAGGCCGAAAATCTGTGTCCCGATCGTTGGACAAACAAAAGAAGATATCCTTCTTGAGGCAGGAACCTTCGCAAGAATCCCCGTAGACGTTGTAGAGTGGCGTGTTGACTGGTTCGAAGATGTTTTTGACACAGACAAGGTTCTGGATGTGGCAAAAGATCTCCAGACCGTTTTAAAGGACACTCCGATTCTTTTCACCTTCCGTACTGCAAAAGAAGGCGGAGAAAAAGCAATCTCCAACGAAGATTACAAAGCCCTCAACATGGCTGTCGCAAAAAGCGGCTATGTAGATCTCATTGATGTAGAAGCCTTCACAGGCGAGGAGATCGTAAAATGCATGATCCAGGAAGCACACAGCTATGGCGTAAAGGTCATCGCTTCCAACCATGATTTTGACGCAACTCCTGAGAAAGATGAGATCGTGCGCCGTCTTCGCATGATGCAGGACTATGGCGCAGATATCCCGAAAATGGCTGTTATGCCAAGAAACAAACAGGACGTGCTTACACTCTTAAGTGCCACGCTGGAAATGTCCCAGCAGTTCGCCGACCGCCCGATCATTACCATGTCCATGGCAGGTACAGGTGTTGTCAGCCGTCTCGCCGGCGAAACCTTCGGTTCCGCCCTTACCTTCGGTGCAGCTACCAAAGCTTCCGCACCGGGACAGATCAATGTCAGCGAACTTGAACAGGTTCTTGACATTATCCACAAAAGCCTGTGATCCCGTAACCTCCCATTGAAAGGATCTACGGCTTCGTTTAAGAAAGAACGTAAATTATAGACCAGATTTTAATCCCGTAAATAGCAAATCTATTTTGTAACAAAAACAAATCTCATGACCCAAAAAGAGGAACTGCGCTGACCCATCCAGTGCAGTTCCTCTTTTCTTATCTTTTGTAACTTTATTTATTATTTCTCAGCTTTTTCCTCAATGGCAGTTTCCTGAGCTTTTTTCCTGGGATCCCAGTTGGAAAGGAAAATGTTCAGTCCGAAACCTACAGCCAGCGCCCATGCGGATGCCCATGCAGTTCCCTGGGTTGCAAGGACAGCTGCCATAACACCGGCAATCATCTTGTCACGGTCTGTCTTACAGTAATCCATACCGATCCTTGCACAGACAAACGCCTGGAACATCAGAGTGATGGAAGAACCAACTCCGAAGATCGGCCGGAAGAAACTTACAACCGGAATGATCAGCACACTTAAAAAAGTTGCAATACGGAAGGATGCCATACCGCCAAGAAGAGATTTCATGGCTTTCTTTCCTTCTTTGTAGCGAATAGAGACAGATACTGTCATGCCAACCCATAACGGACCGGAAAGCGGCGGGAACGGTGCGATGATGGAAAGGATCAGATTTCGAAGACCGCTGACCAGGTTGGAGCGGCTGGAATTGAAATCAATGTACTCATCATCTCTGGACTGACGCGCCTCTGTGACAAGTGTCTCTGTGGTAACAAAATCACCAAACGCGATCACATAACATACAAGTGCCAGCGGAAGAGCCTTGATAAACATGGAAAGTGGCGGGATCCCCACACCGAAGATACTTACCTGTGAGATGATCTCTTTAAACTGCGGGATCTTGATAAAAGTTCCGATCTCAAGTCCCGGTTTATCCAGTTCTCCAACAAGAAGTCCTACCACCATAGCAATCAGATACGGGAAAAGATTTCCGTACCGGGCAACAAGATCCAGAAATTTATTATGCTGTCTCTTTTCCTGATATTTGTCGGAAAAGCTGATCAGGATCAGAAGACCAACACCGGCAACGATTGCCAGAGGATATTTATGCATGTTGCCGCCCTCTCCCAGCTGTCCTGCCATAACCGTAACCGGCGCAGCAAGAAGGATTCCACCCTTGACGGAATCCGGTACAGCATGGACAAATTTATCCGCAAGTTTGGTAACGCCCATAAATATGAACACAAGACCAACCAGCATCTGCAGGGCGATCATTGCCTGGATACGCTCTTTTCCCAGAGGAAAGCCTTCCAGGAATACGATAGTCAGCGGAAGGGTCGGCGTGATCCATCCGGGAACTACCGGATCACCAAGTAAACTGTGTAGCATATACAGCATGGTCTCTATGATCACACAGCTCCATGCCAGCTCATAAGGCAGCCCCAGATACTGTTCCAGATAAGGGACAGCCGCCAGTGCCGTAACACCAAGGATCAGACCCTGGATAAACTCTACGGACTCAAGTTTGTAGTGAATAAAGGGAAGACGAATCTGAAATGGCCCAAACGGAATGTAGGGCAGTTCGTTTTCTCTTCTCTGTCTTGCTGCACGCGCCATAACGATTCTCCTTTGTCAGTTTTTTTGATAATACATATATAGTATCTTCTGTTCTGGAAGTTTGTTAATTAACAAACATTTTCAGAAACGGCAAAGTCCAACCCGGGAATTGTTCCCGAATTGGAACTTTGATTTGCATAGATTCAGTCATCTTCGTCTGAATCCATACAATTATTCACTTATTTCACCCTGTCTCAGGCCTCTTTTCCACGGTTCATCTTGACGAACAGTGCAAGAAGGATTCCAACGAATGTCACTGCCATGTTAAGAAGCAGGATCATTCTCGGAGCGCTGGTTCCGGCAGTTTTTGTGATATAACCTGCCAATGTCAGGATCGTATAGTTTGCAACACTGGATGCGATCATAACCATGGATGTTGCAGTTCCCTTGTTCTCCGGGAAAAACTCAGCGGTTGTGGAAACAGCCAGCTGAAGCACTCCGCCTGCACCTGCGAAACCGATGACAAATCCACCAACGAGACAGATGGTCGGGTTCTGGATAAAGTAGCACAGTCCCAGCATGATAAAGGAGATCAGCGGATAGATGATCAGGATGTTGATCTCTTTCAGTCCTTTTTTGATAAATACGGAGGAACACAGGATCGCTGCAAAAGTTCCTACTGCGTAGAAGGACTGGATCTTGGACGGATCACTTAAGTTGTAAAGTTTTCCAAGTTCCTGGTTACAGTTCAGCCACAGCATGAATGTGGAAGAACTTGTAAATCCGATGAGGATCGCCGCAATTGCCGCAGGAGTGATCTTTAATTTTGTTTTTTCTTTCTTTGCCGCACCTGCTGTATTTCTGTCAGGGAATGGCAGGAACAGGATCAGGATTCCATCAATAAAGATCGCAGCACCTGCAACGATAAAGATGGTTCTGTAGGACATATTGGCCGCTGATACGAATCCAATGAGGAAAGGAAGCAGGAACTGGCTGATACACATGGAGAATTTTGTAAACAGGTTCGCCACAGAAGGATTGTTTACATAGATCTCCATACATGTAGGGCTTACGCAGGTGTCCAGGAAGGAGTTTGCGATACCGCCTACAATGGCAAAGGCGTAGGCAACTCCCATAGATGGAGCAAATGCGATCCCCATAAAGTATGCTGCATAACAGATCACACCGATGATTCCGCTTAATCTGCGTCCGAATTTGTCGGACAGGGGACCGGAAAACGGAAGCGAGATCAGTCTTCCAAGTCCAAGTGCAGCAATTACAGATACTACCATGCTGACATCCATAGTTCCATCACTTAAAGCCTTTGCTCCCCAGTGAGCTGCAAGCTCCGGCTTGTACTGGCCCATGATGGAAGCTCCGATTCCGTGGATGAAGTATGTAAAATACAGTGCGATAGAAGTAATCACTAAGTTTTTCTTACCTGTCTGGCTCATGATTCTTATTTCCCTTCGTTCTCAGCCTGGAATTTCTGGTACTCATCTGTCGGCATCTCAAGTCCTGTGTACAGTTTATAGGACTCAGCACCCTGCCACAGAAGCATTCCTTTTCCACCTACTGCAAGTTTTACACCTGCCTCTTTTGCTTCTTTTACCATTCTTGTCTCTGCAGGATTGTATACGCAGTCAGCAACAACAAGATCTTTATGGAACATGGATTTGTCAACCAGTGTAAGGTCGTCATGCGGTTTCATACCTGCAAGTGTTCCGTTTGCAAGGATATCTGCGTTTGCGATCTCTTCTCTCAGTTTGTCCTGATCGTCAAGGCAGTATACGCTTACTTTGCAGTCCGGTACTTCTTTTGCAAGCTTCTCTGCTGTTCCTTTTGCTCTTTCAAGGAATGGATCGTTCGGATTAAAGATCGCGATGGATGCTGCTCCGTCAAGGGCACACTGTACAGTAAGAGCTGTAGCTGCTCCACCTGCTCCAAGAACTACCATCTTTTTGCCTTTTACGTCAACGCCGTGCTCTTTTAAGTTGCGGACAAATCCGATACCGTCTGTGATATGTCCTACAAGTTTTCCATCCTCATTAACAATAGTGTTTACAGCACCGATGATCTTTGCTGCCGGTGAAAGCTCGTCTACACACTGAGCTACTTTGTTCTTGCAAGGCATGGTTACGTTGCATCCTCTCATTTTGAAAAGGCGCATTGCATCAAGAGCTGCCGGAACCTGATCCTCTTTGATATCGAATGCCATGTAAGCATAGTCCAGGTTATGGTACTGGAAGCTGAAGTTGTACATAGCCGGGCTTCCTGAATGTCCTACCGGGCTTCCGATCAGTGCGAGTAAACCAGTTGTTCCTTTAATTCTCTGTTCCATTTCTTATTACCTCCTGCATTTTCCCATTGACAGACACCGGAAGTGTCTTTCCAGGTGCCTGCCACAACGTCTTTTTGATTTTTATACTGTCCTTTTTATTGGACTTTTATTTTCTTTTTGTATGATACGATCCGATAGCTGGTAACGCTCTCAGACAGATATCTGATCAAAGTTTGGAAGCTACGGCATAAGCCTCTTTTGTTGCATCCAGTGCACGTCTTGCACGGATGGCATCTCCGATCACGTGTGTCTCAGGTACAAGATCTTTGATCTTTTCTTCCAGTGGATTGTAGTTGCGGAATCCCATGGAAAGGATAACAGAATCATATCCTCTTGTCTCGTGACGTACTCCGTCAGCTGTCTCGTACTCTACACCGTCTTCATAGAATTTGCATACCTTTGCTCCGGTGATCTCTTTGATTCCGTAGTCCTCGAAATCTTTCATGAGATATACTCTATGCTCGTGGATCACGTCTGCACCTACAGTATCACGGAACTCGATAACTGTTACATCATGCTCCTGCTCGCCTAAGAATGCAGCTGTCTCGCATCCTACCATTCCGCCGCCGACAACGAGAACTTTTTTGCCTGCTGCTCTCTTTCCGTCCAGAAGGTCTGAACCGTGGATGATGGCCGGGTTGTCGATTCCCTCGATCGGAAGGATCAGAGTCTTGGAACCAGTTGCGATGATCACGCTGTCCGGTTTTTCCTCTTTGATAAGCTCCGGAGTTACCTCGCAGCTCATCACGATCTTAACGCCGTCTTTCTGGCAGCGGTGGATGTAGCTGCGGATCATGTTTGTGATATCACCTTTTCCTGGCGGGTAAGCAGCCAGTCTCATGTTTCCACCGAGAACATCTCCTGCCTCGTAAAGTGTTACTTCATGACCTTTCTCTTTTGCGATAAATGCTGCACAAAGTCCTGCAACACCGCCACCGATCACCATAACTTTCTTCGGATTCTCTGTTTTCTCGATGGGCTCTGCCTCATGGCCGAGGAATGGGTTTGTCAGACAGCATACCGGATTTCCTGCATACATGTTTGCGACGCATCCCTGAAGACAGGCGATACATGGAGTCATATCCTCCAGACGCTCTTCCAGTGCTTTTTTCGGCATAGCCGGATCTGCAAGGCTCTGACGTCCGAATGCCACAAGGTCTGCTCTTCCTTCTTTTACCATCAGTTCTGCAAACTGTGGCTCTGTATAACGTCCAACTGTGATCACCGGGATATTTACCGCACGTTTGATCTCCTCAACCTCTGATGCGGAGAATCCGCCGTGGATAACGGTCGGTGCCCACATGAATTCATCTTTGATATGAACGGCACGGGATACGTGGATGGCATCCAGTCCGCAGCTCTCCAGGTATGCTGCGATTGCCGCACTGTCATGGATGTCAAGACCGCCCGGAACCTCATCTGCACAGTTGATTCGTGCGAGGATCGCGATCTTGCCCTGTGTTGTTTTCTTGATCTCCTCAATGATCAGGCGGGAGAAACGCATACGGTTTTCAAAGCATCCGCCGAACTCGTCTACTCTCTTGTTTGTTCTTGGAGAAAGGAATGTACTTACCAGATAACCGTGTGCCATATGGATCTCTACAGCATCTGCGCCGGCTTCCATGGCTCTTCTTGCTGCCTCGCCGTATCCTTTGATCAGCTCATAAACTTCTTCCGTTGTAAGCTGTTTCGGAATGTCACGGCCACATACTGATGGAATGCTTGTTGCTGCTGTGATCGGTGCTCCTGCGTTCTTTGCATTTCCTTCCGGGCCTGCATTCTGAAGCTGGATGGAAACTTTTGCACCTTCCTCATGACATCCGTCGATGACTTTGCGGAAGCTCTCGATGGTGGAATCATCATAGAGACATGGTTTACGCGGGCCGCCTTTTGCACCTTTGTGAACGACGGTAGCCTCGATGGTGATTAAACCGAAACCACCTTTTGCTCTTTCCTTATAATATGCAGCGGACTGCTCGCTCATAGTTCCGTCTGTGTTTGCAAAGTTATTTCCCATTGGCGGAACAACGAAACGGTTCTTTACTGTCATAGGGCCGATTTCGATCGGCTGAAACATCGCATTGAATTTCATGTGTGTTCTCCTTTCTGATTAGAGTACTTCCGGCCAAGCCTCTTCCAGTACTTTCTTGGTGTTCTCGTATGTATGTTTTGCAGCATACTCGATACCTTTTTCAAGGTTTGCATCGCTGATAACCTCTACACCGATTGCATTTGGTTTGATACCTTTTTCTTTGATCATTTTTACGAACGGTACGGTTGTTCCGATTCCTGTTCCAGGAGCAAGACGATCATGCATGGACTCATCTCTTAAGATTGTTGTTGCGTATGGTCTTTCCCATACATCGTTGATCTGGATGGATACGATCTTGTCTGCCGGGATTCCCTCAAGTACGGAAAGCTCGATGGGCTGATTTGCTCTTACCCAGTGCCATGTATCAAGAATCAGTTTTGCGTTCTCACAGTCAGCAGCTTTTACAACAGCCCATCCTTTTTTCACATCCGGGATTCCGCTGTATGGCATTGGCTCAACACCGATGATGTATTTGCCTGCTCTGTGGCAGAGCTCACGGAGTTTCTGTGCTGTGTACTCTACGGAATAGTTCTCCATCAGTCCACAGTTGATCTGTTCTACGTTAAATAATTCACACATATGGAAGCAGAGCTGCTCTTTGTATTTCTGCTCATAGGAACGATGTTCCTCTGCCCACTGTACGATGTACTCAACCTCTGTTACCTTCATGTCATATTTATCCAGGATTGCCAGGATATCCTCGTCGAAAAGTCCCTCATTCAGGGCATCTACGTAGGTTTCCGCTCTCAGGCCGATTCCCTCATAGCCAGCTTCTTTGGCTGCTTTTACACGGTCCTCAAATTTGCACTGATCTCCAAGTGTCCAGGAACTGATTGTAATTGGAAATTCTTTTGACATGGTGATTCCTCCTGAAAATATAAATAATTTTTTTTGTTTTTTTTAAATTATTTTGTATCTTTTTTCTATAAGCATTATATAACTTTGTTAAATACAAAACAAATTGATTGTACCAGGAGAATTCATAGATTTTATCAATATATCGTGGTATACTATATAAAACATTTTCACTGGAATCTGCTTAAATAAAACCTTCAGATAAACTTACGAAAGGAGCTTTGAAAATGAACCTGTATCATCTTCGATATTTCGTGACACTGGCCCATCTGGAACATTACACGAAAGCTGCTGATGTTCTGGCGATCACACAGCCCAGTTTAAGTCACGCGATCTCTTCCCTGGAGGAAGAACTTGGAGTGAAATTATTTGAAAAAAACGGACGGAATGTTTCTCTCACCAAATATGGCAAAACTTTTCTGGGGGATGTGGAAGAAACCCTGAACCGGCTGGATTCCTCTGTAAACGGTCTCCAGCTTGCCGGAAAGGGAGAAGGACAGATTGATGTGGCCTTTCTCCGGACTCTGGGTGTTGATTTTGTGCCGAAGATCATCCGCAGTTTTCTCACTGCCAACGAGGGAAAACAGATCAATTTCAATCTGTTCTGCGACAAGGTGCTTACCGGCGATATCCTTACCGGCCTGAAAGAGAAGAAATATGATATCGGCTTCTGTTCCAAATTTGATGACGAACCGCTGATCGAGTTTATCCCCGTTGCCAAGCAGGATCTGGTGGTTATTGTTCCTCCCGGACATCCTCTTGCGGAGAAATCCGAGATCCATCTGGAGGAAACTCTTTCATATAAACAGATCATCTTCAAGAAGAGAAGTGGTCTCCGCCAGATCATTGACCAGCTGTTTAAGAGTATCGGCCAGTACCCGGATGTTGCTTTTGAAATCGATGAGGACCAGGTTGCCGCAGGATTTGTTGCCAATGATTTCGGCATCTGCATTGCCCCGGATATCCCCATCCTTCATTCTCTGGATCTTAAGATCCTGCCACTTGTCTCTCCAAGCTGGCAGAGGAATTTCTACATGGCCATGCTGAAAGATGTGTACCATCCGCCGGTTGTGGAAGCCTTTAAGAAGTTTGTGATCGAGAAAACATCTAAGGAAATTTTTTATAAGACCAATTAAAAGGACAGCTGCCCGATTCCGTCTTGTTTCTGTACGGTTTATCGGACAGCTATCCTTTTAATATGTAAAAAATATTCTGTTTTATGATCAGCGATTATTTATTCGCATCTGCCTCACGAAGTCTGTGGATCAGCTCCTCGCAGATCTCAAGCTCGCTCTTTCCGTCTGTCTGGATCACGATGTCGGCTGCTGCCTCATATTTTGCGCGACGTTTCTCCATCAGGTCTGCGATAAATGGAACTGTCTTGTTGTTTTCAAGAAGCGGACGGTCATGGTTATCTTTTACACGCTCAAGGATCGTCTCCGGTTTTGCGGTAAGGAGTACAACACGGCCGTTTTTCTTCATCTCAACAACGTTACGCTCTCTCATTGGAACACCGCCGCCACAGGATACTACAACATTGGACTGGGACTGCATCTCGATGAGAAGATTTGTCTCAAGCTCGCGGAAATACTCTTCTCCGTAAGTCTCAAATATATCGGAAATACTCATTCCCTGTCTCTCCACAATACACTGATCCATCTCCACAACATCCATTGCCAGTGCATTCTTCAGATAATCAGAGATTGTGGATTTACCTGCGCCCATGAATCCGATCAGGAAGATATTGTAGTTGAAAAGATTTCTGGACTGGATTCTCTTACTGTTCTGTGTGATGCTTGCGAAAACATCGTTTACTTCTTTCTTATGGCGCCTGCCTTCCATTCTGGCTTCCAGCCATCCTTTCTGCTTCGCCTCCTGCTCCGGCTGAAGTACCGGAAGATCATTGGCTTCCTTGTATACCATGATGTCCTCTACGATTCTGTTTCTCATAAGCAGTGCGTCCAGGATGATCTCATCGCACTGTCCAAGGCTCTCTCTTAATACTTCTAACTGGTTCATAATTTCTCCTTTGCTTCGTTCATTTTATTACGGATTTCCGTCATCACTTTATCACTTTAAATCAAGTGTCTGTCCTTATTATACCAACTGGTCATTTTTATCTCAACCTAAACTTTTATTGAATTTATACATGTAATCTATAGATATTTTCTATAAATTTCTCTATAGATTCGCCATTCTCCTCCCCTGTAAAAAAATCTCTGCCTCCTCATAAGAAGCAGAGATTTTTCACAGAAATTTTTTCGCAGGTATTCTACTGTATCACTTCATAGATCCGGTAATGCTTGAAGATATAATCCCGAAACTGCTCTACAAGAGAACTTGGATACCGGTTTTTCAGCATTCCCATGTATATGTAACGGCGGTAATGAAGATTCTCGATATTTAAGATCTTCACAGGCAGGGTATGGATCACCGGCACATCCGGCACGATCCCCACACCGAAACCTTCTGCCACCATTCCCGCAAGGGCACCATCCTCTTCCACTTCAAAAGCGGTTTCCGGTACGATTCCCTCTTTTTCAAAAAGTTCCCGTACCACAAAATACAGTCCGCTGGTGGGGGTAAACGTCACCTGGGGATACTGGCCCAGTTCTTCTATGGTCACTGTATTTTTTCCGGCAAGGGCATGATCTTCCGGTACAACAGCCACCAGTTTTTCTTCTGCTACCGGCACAAAGCTGATTTCTTTTTCCCCTTCCGCACGGGAGCAGAAGATCACGTCAAACTTCTCTTCCTTCAATCCACGGATCAGAGTACCTGTTGCCGCATTCTGAAAATGAAAATCTATTTTTTTCCCTTCCTGTTCATTTAAGAACCCACGGACAAGCTCCGGAATAAACCTGCGTCCCTGGGTATGGATATACCCGATGGAAATACTTCCACCTGGAATCCTTGCCGCTTCCTGAATCCTCTCCACACCAAGATTCAGGATATGTAAGGAGTCCTGCACATATTTCAGAAACATTTCCCCGTATTTTGTCATGGTCACATTTCTTCCGTGGCGCTCAAAAAGGGGCACCTGAAGTTCCTTTTCCAGGTTGGAAATCGCATGGCTCAGGCTTGGCTGCGTAATATCCAGCCTCTTTGCCGCCCTAGTATAATTCTCGATCTGGGCAAGTGTCACAAAATATGTGAGCTGATTTAAGTTCATATGTTAAAAAATCCTTTCTTTCCTCCGCTTGAGAGAACCTGTCTCACATCCCAAGGCTCAGGAGCTCTTTTCCAGCCGCAAGTCTCTCGTAAAACTGCTCATAAAAATCCCGGTTCCCGTCATAAGGCTTCCGGTAGAACTGGTTTACCACATACATGTTCAGATTTCGGATCAGGTCACTGTCCTCACTCTCATAGAGAACTTCCTGCACATCCAGAAGAAAATAATGCCAGTCACAGACAAATTTTTCGTAGTTTTTGAAATCCGGTGTATCTACCCATTTCCGGACTTTAATCTTACTGCGGCTGGTCTTTTTGCACTCGTGAATCTGAAGGATGTATTTAAAGCCACCATCCTCATAATATCTTCCCAGCGGGAACAGACGGCAGAATCCCGGACGGAAACTGTGGATGGAACACCTTCCGTTTCCATCCAGAAATACGCATCGTTCCTCTGCACCTGCCATCTTAAGATGCGGCAAAATATTCCCGTCTGTAACGCCAAGCTCGATTTTTCCCGCAAGAAGCTGATCCACACTTAAACCAAGTCCCTGGCTTAAACGCCATACGTCCAAAGGATCCAGCACAACGGAATCTCCCATTCCGGTACAGCAGTCAAAACAGCCTTTACAGTCCTGGCAGTCTGCCTTTACCATGTCATTTGCTTCGTATAAACGGCCGTCGGAAATCTCCTCCAGCGTAACTTCCCGCCGCATCAGACCAGGGTCTCCAGTCCGGTAACGCCCCAGTCTTCCGCAAGGCTTTTCACCCCATCCAGGACCTCTTCCCTGGAATAACCGTGGTCATCCAGGTAATCGCCATCCATATCATTGAGATACAGATAAAATGTAAGGGCAAGTTCCAGATAATCTGGATCATCGTCCTCCATATTCATAAGAAGCTCATTTTCCGCTCCATTGATGTCGCCCTCATCGGCAAGTCCGATAACTTTCTTAAAAAGATGATCTGCTTCTGTATAATCTGCCTCTGCTGCAGGAAGTGTATACTGCGGCATATCTCCATTAAGAAGAAGTCTTGTGATCAGTCTTGCGATATCCTGAATATTTCCTGACATTCTGTCATCCTGTAATCCCATGTCCGTTTCCTCTCTTTCTGCTTCTTAATCCAGTTTAATCCCGGATAATGCCTGTGCAAATGCGTTGTTCACCGGCTCATTTGCCTCTTTCTGCTGCTTTTTCAGATAACGCTGCACATCCCGTTTATTGACACCTGCACCTTCTTTAGCACGTCTCGCCTGGAAGGATGAAAGTTTCTCTTTATATCCGCACTGGCATACAAAGGTTTCTTCTTTTCCCTTCAGAAGCATCTCCATACGCTTGTGGCATTTCGGGCAGCGTGCGTTGGTGGTTCGGGATACCGTCTCCCTGTATCCACATTCCCTGTCTTCGCACACCAGCATCTTTGCATTCTTGCCGTTTACTGCCAGAAGATGTTTTCCGCAGTTGGGGCATTTCTTGTTTGTCATATTATCATGGCGGAACGTTCCCTGCCCGCTCTTGATCTCATCTACGATCTCGCAGGCATACTCACGGATCCCTGTGAGGAATTTATCCTGACGGAGTTTCCCGTTTGCAATATCGCTAAGTTTCATCTCCCAGTCTGCGGTAAGTTCCGGCTTTTTCAGTTCTTCCGGAACCAGTTCCAGGAGCTGTTTTGCCTTGGAGGTAATGTAGATCTCATTGCCTCTTTTTTCCATCATAAAACTGTTAAAAAGCTTCTCGATGATATCGGCTCTTGTAGCTACCGTTCCAAGTCCACCGGTTTCGCCAAGGGTCTTCGCCGCCTTTTTGTCGTGGCTTTCCATAAAGTGGACCGGATTCTCCATAGCCCCGAGAAGTGTGGCCTCTGTAAATCTTGCAGGCGGTTTTGTTTTGCCATTTGTAAGAGATGCAGATTCCACAGTAAGAATCTGGCCTTCCGTGAGCTCCGGAAGTTTCTGGTCTTTCAGCTTATCAGAGGAATCCTCTTCTTCCTCATCCTGCCAACCACCTTCATAGACTTCCCTCCATCCGGCGCTTTTTACGATCCGTCCGCTTGCGGCAAAAGTTTCTCCTGCTGCAGTTCCTTCCATACTTACCTGCTCATATACAGCCGGCGGATACAGCACACTTAAGAAACGGCGGACTACCATATCATAGATCTTCCGTTCCTCATTTGTCATGTGATCCAGCTGTACAAACTGTTCTGTAGGAATGATGGCATGATGATCACTGACTTTCTTATCATCCACAAAACTTGCATTGGCCTGGATCGGTTTGTTTGCCAGCGCACCGGCAAGTTTCCGGTAGGGGCCTGTTCCGCATGCCTGAAGGCGTTCTTTAATCGTAGGAACTACATCCTTTCCGATATATCTGGAATCGGTTCTTGGATACGTAAGAACCTTGTGGTTCTCATAGAGCCGCTGCATGATATTCAGAGTCTCTTTTGCGGAAAAACCATATTTCTGATTGGCTTCTCTCTGAAGGGTTGTCAGGTCATAAAGTCCCGGCGCATAGGTCTTCTTCGGTTTTCTGGAAACTTTGGTTACTGTAAGGCTGCTTTTTCCGGCTTTTGCCTGGATTTCCTGGGCCCGTTCCTTCTTAAAAGTCCGGAGACTTCCGCTCTTTTTGTCTCTCCAGGTCCAGCGCACGTTTCCTGCCTGCAGGGTGATGCCGTAATAATCTTCCGGTTTAAATTCCCGGATATCCTGCTCTCTTCTTGCGATCATGGCAAGGGTCGGTGTCTGCACACGTCCACAGGAAAGCTGGGCATTGTATTTACAGGTCAGTGCTCTTGTTCCGTTCATTCCCACCAGCCAGTCTGCTTCTGCCCTGGCCTGTGCCGCACGGTAAAGATTATCATAATCATGGCCGTTCTTCAGGTGGGCAAAACCGTCACGAATCGCCTTATCCGTTACCGATGAGATCCACAGACGTTTGATCGGTTTATGACAGTCTGCCTTTGCAAGGATCCATCTGGCTACCAGTTCTCCCTCACGTCCGGCATCTGTGGCAATGATGATCTCCCCGATATCCTTCCGGTAAAGCTGTTTTTTTACCGTATTGTACTGTTTGGATGTCTGGCGGATCACCACCAGTTTCATTTTTTCCGGCATCATAGGAAGGGTGGAAAGTTCCCATTTGGTATATTTTTTATCGTATTCTTCCGGATCTGCCAGGGTTACCAGATGTCCCAGTGCCCAGGTCACTACATAATCTTTTCCTTCCAGGGTTCCGTTCCCTTTCTGGCTGCAGTGAAGGACTCTTGCAATGTCTCTGGCAACCGACGGTTTCTCCGCGATCACTAATGATTTCATATTTTTTATTTCACCTCTTAGTCTTTGGGACAATTCTTCGGATATGCCCCAGGGTTCACCTATTATAGCATGAAAAAAGCACTTCGTCCAGAAAAGGGCCGAAGCCTTTTTCCTGCGAAGTGCCTGTCTGTTTTGTATGGTTCTTAACCGTTGGTCACGCGCATTTTCCGCTGATCTTATAGCCCACGCCACGGACTGTTTCCACCAGATCTCCGGCAGAACCAAGTTTCTGGCGGAGGGTACGGATATGTACATCTACGGTTCTGCTTTCCCCGTCAAATTCATAGCCCCAGATCTGATTTAAAAGCTGGGTTCTGGAGAGAACCGTGCCACTGTTTTTCAGAAGGAGACAAAGCATCTCGTATTCTTTCAGTGTCAGATTTACAGGTTCCTGGTCAACCGTCACCTCATGTCTTCCCGGGCACACATAAAGATTTTCCATGCGGTACTCCTCTGCACCGTTGTCCTCGGATCTTCGAAGGAGGGCACGTACCCTGGAGATCAGCTCCATCATACGGAATGGCTTCGGAATATAATCATCTGCACCGCTGTCCAGGCCTACCACGGTGTCAAACTCACTGCCTTTTGCGGTAAGCATGATTACCGGAAGTTTCCGGACATCCGGACGGATACGGATTTTCTTTAAAATGGACAGTCCGTCCTCCTCCGGAAGCATAATATCCAGAAGCACCAGGGAAGGCAGTTCTTTTTCCAGCGCCTTCCAGAAAAGTGATGGCCGTTCAAATCCCTGTGCCTCCAGGCCCTGACTGTTTAATGTATATACAACAAGTTCACGGATACTTTCATCATCTTCCACCAGATATATCATAATTTTCCTCCAACTTTATTTTTCAACTGATAGTTGCAAGTATAAAATGCCTTCGTAAAATCCAGCATAGAAAAAACGTTAAGTTTATGTAAAATATAGAAATCCTTAAGAAATTTTAATTTGTAAAAGCCGGACGTCAATGTTATGATAAAGCTGACAGTTGTTTGGAGGTTTTTTATTATGTATTCTTTTATTGTGAATCCCAATTCAAGATCCGGAGAGGGGCGTAATGTCTGGAACCGGCTTCGCAGCATCATGGAAAGTCAGGGGATTTCATATCAGTATTTTCTCACAGAATATGTGGGACACGCCACAGTACTGGCGAAAAAAATCAGTGCCGCCGGAACACCGGAAAGTCCGGTAACACTGGTAACTGTAGGCGGCGATGGCACAATTTACGAAGTACTTACCGGGATCAGCGATCTGTCTTCGGTCATCTTTGGATTTATCCCAGTTGGGTCCGGCAATGATTTCTGCCGCAGTATGGGGCTTCCTTTTGATCCTTTTGAGGCGCTTCGCTCCATCCTTGAGAACAAACGGACGATTTCCATGGATGTTCCTGTGATCCATCTCGGCAGCCATTCCTACCGGTTCGGTATCAGTGCGGGAATGGGCTATGATGCGGCGGTCTGTCAGGAAGTCCTGATCACCCCCGGGAAAAAATTTCTCAACCGTCTCCATATGGGTAAACTGATCTACCTTATGGTGGCTCTGAAACAGTTTCTCTTCCTCACACCGTCCTCGGTTACGGTAACCCTTAACGGAAAAGAACCACAGACCTTCCAGAAGACCTGGTTCGCGGCTGTAATGAACCAGAAATACGAGGGAGGCGGCTTTAAGTTCTGCCCGGATGCCAGTCCGGATGACGGCCTCCTGGATGTGATCGTCATTGAAGGGATCTCCAAACTGAAAATGCTTTTCTGTCTGCCGGGCGCACTCTGGGGGAAACATACACACCTTCGCGGTGTACATATTTTACAGTGTAAAGACGTACATATTACAAGTGACCGTCCTCTTCCTGTGCATAAAGACGGAGAATCCGGCGGAATCCAGCGTGAATTTTCTGTGACCATTGAAAAGAAACCTTTAAAAATCATAATGCCTGTGTTATAGTAGCAGGTAGATACTTAACAAAAAAGAAGCTTAAGACTGACACCCGTGGCATTTTGGCCATACATCAAGAAAAGGAGCGGCAAAATGTTGAGTAAGATAAAAAAATACAGGCACGGTTTTATCATAGCAATCTATTTCGTTGTGTATCTTATCCTGTTCGGATATCTGGAACAGCGGCCTGTACGTGCCTACCATGTTGTACATACTGTTTTTGATGATATGATCCCGTTCTGCGAGATCTTTGTTATCCCGTACCTTTTATGGTTTCCATATGTGATACTGACGGTTGTGTATTTCCTGTTCCGCAATAAGAATAAACGGGAATATTTCCAGCTGATCTTCAACCTGATGATGGGAATGACAGTTTTCCTTGTTGTTTCTTACATCTATCCGAACATTCAGCATCTCCGCCCTGCGGTATTCCCGAGAAACAACATCTTTACACAACTGGTTGCAGGAATCTACCGGACAGATACCCCTACTAATATCCTGCCAAGCATCCATGTATTTAATTCCCTGGCTGTTTATTTTGCCATCCATCACTGCCAGGCTTTGAAAGATAAGAAATGGATCCAGAGAGGATCTCTGATCCTTTCCATTCTGATCATCCTGTCCACCATGTTTATCAAGCAGCATTCGGTGATCGATGTATGCCTCGGTACCACGATGGCACTGTTCGGACACCTTATGTTCTATCCACAGAGAGTGGAAGATTATGAGGAACAGCGTGCTATGGCACAGATGAGCAAGAAAAAAACTGAACAGAATTTATAATAAAAAAGCCCTCCAGGTGGGGGCTTTTTTTATTTAGTCTTTCATATAAAATCTTTAGTTAAATCCATAAAACTTCTGGCAGATCTTATAGGCTGCCACAAACATCTTTCTTCCACCTCTTCCCGGAAGGTTTGACACTCTTCCGAAGAGACTTCTCCGAAGTTTCCGGTACAGTCCCATATTCTGGTCTTTGATATAATCCTGCAGCTCCTGTTTTTTGTCCAGGCATTCCTGCGTTGCAGCTCTTACCAGCATGATCGAGGAAACGGTTGTGATGATATCCAGATAACTGAACATATAGGCACGAAGTCTCCGGTTGCTTACATTGGCTTTCAGGTAGGCATCTACCATCAGCTTGTTTACACGGATCTGCTGATCGATACGTTTGATCATCACTTTCTCATTGACGGACTGGTCATCTCTTCCGATAAAATACCGGTAGAAATTCACATCCAGATAATAGAGATTTTTTACATAGGGAAGCGGCTCAAATGCAAACAGGTTATCTACATAGAACGTATGCTTCGGAAGCTCCATTCCACAGTCATGGAGAAGTTTGGTACGGTAGATCATGGAATGCATAAGAAGGTACTGACCTTTTTTCATGTGGCGTATTTCGTCCCAGCCGAAGATCTGATTTGTCGGGAAACAGTGTCTGTACTGCATGACTTTTTTGCGGGTAGCGCCCTGCTTCTCATAAACAAAGTTACTGATAAGAAGATCCACAGTCTCGGCTCCACGGGTAAGATCATAAAGTGTCTTCAGGATCTCATAGTAGGCGTCCTGATTTACCCAGTCATCACTGTCCACAACTTTAAAATAAAGGCCTGTTGCATTTTTGATTCCTGTGTTAACTGCCTGTCCATGGCCGCCGTTTTCCTGGTGGATGGCTTTTACGATGGTTGGATATTTCTCTGCATAGTCATCCGCGATCTCGGCAGTACGGTCGCTGGAGCCATCATCTACAATGATGATCTCCACTTCTTCTCCTCCGATCAGCAGGGAATTGATGCATTTTGACATATAAGCCTCTGAATTATAGCATGGTATTGCTACGCTCAAAAGTTTCATGAGTTTTCCTCCTTCATGTATCTGGTGTATGCGCGAAACGCAGATGGTATTGCATATTTTTTATCGGATTCTCTCTTATCCGCAAACAGGAACTTTTCCCTAGGTGCTTCTTCCAGGGAGGATACGGCGATACGATAGGCGCACATTCTCCATTCAATATGGGAAAAAATGTGCTTCGCATCCGGCAGTGCTTCGATCCTTAAGGGTTCCAGTCCCATATCTTTCACCTGGGCAAGCGCTGCCTTTTTGGTCAGGTGTCCTTCCACATTGGGAAGTTCATAAAGGCCTGCCAGAAGTCCTGTATCCGGGCGTTTCCGGATCGCTGTGCTGGCCCCGTCCTGGATCACAAGGACTGTGCGCTGTTCTATGGTGCGAGCTTTTTTCGGTGCTTTTACCGGAAGTTCTTCTACAGTTCCGTGTTTTCTGGCAAGACAGAACTGCCCAAGGGGACATTCTTCACACTTCGCCGTTCCGTTTGGAACACAGACTACAGCTCCCAGTTCCATCATGGCCTGGTTGAAATCCCCTGGCCGATCCTTAGGCATCCGCTCTGTAAGCTCGTTTTCCACGGCTTTCCGCACAGACTGTTTCATGATATCTCCCCTGTTTTCGGTCAGTCTTGCATATACCCGCAGCACATTTCCATCTACTGCCGGGACTTTCTTCCCATAGGCAATGGACGCAATGGCACCTGCCGTATATCTTCCTATTCCTTTTAACGAGAGAAGTGTCTCAAAGTCTTCAGGAATCCTGCCATCATATTCTTCCATGACCTGAATGGCCGCTTTCTGCATATTGCGAACACGGCTGTAATAACCAAGGCCTTCCCACAGCTTGACGATCCGCTCTTCCGGCGCTGCTGCAAGGGCTTCCACATCGGGAAGTTCCTGGATAAACCGTGCAAAATAAGGTTTCACAGCTTCCACACGGGTCTGCTGGAGCATGATCTCTGATACCCAGGTATAATAGGCATTATTCTTATCACGCCAGGGCAGGATCCTCTTGTTTTTATCGTACCATTTCAGAAGGGGTTCTGCAATGTTTTCGGTCATATTGTTTCCTTTCTATAATTTCACCTGTACCGGATCACAGATTTTCATGGAATCTTCCGTGATAGCGCAGTCATAGGCCAGGATGTAGACACCGGCATCTGCTGCCTCCTTAAGTGTTTCCCCGAACTTCGGATGTGTCTCCCAGTTGGGTTCAAAATATTGTACATCCTTCATCTGGATCACCAGAAGAAGATAGGCCTCATAGCCGTCAGCTGCCGCCTTCATCAGTTCGTGGAGATGCTTGATTCCACGCTCTGTAGGTGCGTCCGGAAAGCGCACGATATTATTTTCTTCCAGGGTGACGCCTTTTACCTCGATAAAAGCCTTCCGCATTTCGGATTCCACATACAGGTCAAAACGGGAGTTTCCGTATGTCTTCTCACGCCTGACTGTCACTTTCTCCGGAAAAAGATTTCCGGCTGCCACCCACTCTTCTGCTGCTTTATTTGGGGCCTGGGAATCCATATTGATCCAGCGGCCCGTCTTGTTCACACAGATCAGATCGTATTTCGTTTTTCTGGCAGGATTGTCACTCTTTTCCAGGATCACTTCCGTTTCCGGAACAAGAAGTTCCCGGCATCTGCCTGTGTTCTTTACGTGGACCGTTTCCAGCTGATCCCCGATCTGTACATGAGCGATAAACCGGTTGGGCCTGTCTTTGAAAATACCTCTAATCGTATTTTTATAGTTCATATTTTTTCCCTCGTATCTTTTACTATAACATAAAATCTTCAAAAGCGCAGTTGCTTTTTTTTCTTTTCTCATATAGAATTGTTTTGTACTATATCCATTACAAAAGGTTACTTTTTTACATATTACAGATTTTTTGGGAGGTTTTTCTGATGGACAGTATTATTTTTGATGTTGACGGTACGCTCTGGGATTCCACCGGGATCGTAGCTGAGGCCTGGAGTGATTACCTTATCCATACGGAGCACATGGATACCGACGTAAGCGCCAAACGACTGATGGGGCTTTTCGGCCAGCTGCTGCCGGATATAGCAAAGGCTCTTTTCCCTGAGCTTCCGGAAGCAGAACAGCTTCGTATCATCGACGGCTGCTGCCAGGCAGAGCACGAGGCACTGCTTCTCAAATGTGCTCCGCTGTATCCGGATCTTGAGAAAACACTGAAGATTCTTTCCAGCCGTTTTCCTCTTTTTATCGTCAGTAACTGCCAGGCCGGATATATTGAAGTGTTCCTGAAATCCACAGGCTTCGGACACTATTTCAAGGGCCATCTCTGTCCCGGTGACACCGGCATGGCCAAAGCGGAAAATATCATGAAGATCCGCAAGGATAATAATCTTTCCGATCCGGTTTATATCGGTGATACTATAGGAGACTTTAATGCCTGCCGGAAAGCAGGAGTTCCTTTTATCTTTGCTGAATACGGTTTCGGTCAGGTGGATAAACCGGATTACCGGATCACCAGGCCTTTTGACCTTACGGAGATATGCAGATGAGTATGAAAAGATCAAAATCCATAGACCTTACTTCCGGTCCAATCCTGAAAACTCTTGCGGAACTGGCCCTTCCTATCATGGCCTCGTCCTTTCTGGGAACTGCCTATAATATCACGGACATGGCCTGGATCGGGCTTCTGGGATCCAAGGCAGTTGCCGGTGTGGGGGTAGGCGGCATGTATGTGTGGCTTTCCCAGGGACTGGTCGCCCTTCCCCGAATGGGAGGACAGGTAAACACAGCCCAGGCCTGCGGCAGGAAAGATTATAAAGAGGCACGTTTCTACGCGGCCAGTGCCCTGCAGATGACCATTCTCTTCGGTCTCTTATTTGCTGCAGCAAGTATTATATTTCTTGATCCTCTGATCGGTTTTTTTAATCTGACAGACCCGGAAGCATATTCTTCTGCCAGATCTTATATGCTGATCACCTGCGGACTGATCATTTTTTCCTTCCTGAACCTGACTCTCACCGGACTTTTTACAGCCCAGGGAGATTCCAGGTCTCCGCTGATGGCCAATTTTCTTGGACTTGTGGGAAATATGCTCCTGGATCCGCTCCTGATCCTTGGCATTGGACCTTTTCCACAGCTTGAAACGGCAGGTGCTGCCATTGCCACAGTAACTGCACAGTTCCTGGTTTTTGCAGTGCTGGTTTTCCGGATCTTTACTTCCGGGCTGGAAACAAATGTACTTCGTGAACTTCATCTTTTTTCACGTTTTCCGGGAAAATTTTATAAAAATATCTTCCGCATTGGTTTTCCAACCGCTATCCAGAGCATGCTCTACTGTATGATCTCCATGGTACTGACCAGAATGGTTTCCGCCTTCGGTGCTGCTGCCATTGCTGTCCAGCGTGTGGGCGGACAGATCGAATCCGTTTCCTGGAACACCGCGGACGGCTTTGCCTCTGCCTTAAATGCTTTTACCGCACAGAATTTCGGTGCAAAAAAATACGACCGCATCCGCCAGGGCTACCGTATTTCCTTTGGTATCCTGACAATCTGGGGTCTTATCATAACTGTAGCCTTTGTGCTGCTCCCACGCCCGATCTCCGGTCTGTTTTTCCATGATCCGGAATCCCTTGGGATTTCTGTAAATTACCTGATCATCATCGGCTTCTGTGAGGCTTTCATGGCCATTGAGCTGATGACCATCGGTGCACTGTCCGGCCTTGGTATGACCAAGCTCTGCAGTATCATCAGTATTATTCTGACAGGGGCCAGAATACCTCTTGCCATGCTGCTGACTCATGTGGGAATGGGCCTTGATGGTATCTGGTGGGCACTTTCCCTTACATCTATAGTGAAAGGTATTGTCTTTACACTGACCTTCCGGCATACCAGCCGTACAAAATTAAAATAATTTTTCCCATGTCAGGGACAAAAAGGACTCCCCGTAAATAAGGAATCATTCGGATACAGATTTCTTATTTACGGGGAGTCCTTTTTATTTTCTTCCTTATTTTTTCAGGCATTTTGTTCTGAGAACAAACAGATATACCGCAAGTATCACAAACAGCACAACCACATAAACAATCTTCGCTGTCACACTTGTGGTAAACGCATCAATTCCTGTTGCGATTCCAATCAGAATCAGACCGATTCCGGAAACTTTTTCCATTTTTTTCTCATCATATTTCTGCGCTCTGGCCTGGGTGTTTCCACCTTTCATAAAAACAGAACCATGGCCGGTAAGAATCATAATACCAATTACCAGTGCCGCAATTGCCAGTATGTAACTGAATGACTGATCAAACATAATTATTTTCCTCCTTATAAATAACAGGAGCCCTGCACCGGATCACCGGCTGGCTCCTGTCTGATTTTAACCGAATATCCGCTTGATATGGGTTCGATCAATAGAAACAGATAATCGGAACATTGTACTGAATAATATTGTAAAGTTCTCCTGCCTTATCCGGTGGCATGTTGATACAGCCGTGGGAACCTCCTGTAAGATACCGGTCACCACCAAAGTATGGCTGCCAGTCTGCATCGTGGAATCCAATTCCCCCGTTAAACGGCATCCAGTAGGTTACCGGCTGTTCATAGGAATATGTTCCATCTGCCTTCTTGGTACCACGGAGCACATCCGGGCTCTTCTTATAATACAGGGTAAAGATTCCTGGAGGTGTTTTCCTCTCCGGATCACTTGCAAGTCCGGATACAATATCGGACTCAAAAATCACACTTCCATCCTGATAATACCGCATATACTGTTCTGTAAGATCTACTTCAATGTAAGTATTACCAAGATCATTAACGCCATAGGAATTGGCTGTCATGGAATATACCGGCTCTCTTGTTGTCTGTGTACCGGACTGAATCTCCTGGGTAAGCTGTGCTACCTCTGCGTCCTGGTCAATTTTCCATCCATATGCAGAACCATATACCGATACCGTTCTTCCACTTGTGGTCTGGAACTGTCTCTCAGTACCTACCGTATCATGAGAAGCTGCAAGTTGTGCTACATAATCCACAATATGCTGTTTAAAAGACGCATCGTCCTGTATCAGCTGTCCTTTTTCATCAAACTGCAGCCAGTCCTTAATGGTGTTTCCATCAAGTGTTACTGTTTCATCTCCAAATGTATAGGTGATGCTTGCTTTTGCAAAGTTATTATATGCATCTACCGTTGCCTGAAGATCTGCACTGTCACTGGTAACATCCGCTGTGACATATGCATCCGGATTACTGCCCAGATCTACTTCTGCATCATCACTGCTGATGGCTTCGCTGATCATCTGGTATGCTTCCTTCACCTTCAGCTCCGTGCCCTCGGTTTCCGGCACAATGGTAAATTCTGAATTGTTAAAACTTACATATGCATTCTCCGGGGCCACCTGGTTTTCTTTCTGTGCACAATTCAGTGCTTTCACCTGTGTTTCCAGCTTACTCTTGTCAAAAGCTGTTTCTTCCTTGGCTGTGTAAGTGGTTTCTCCAAAAAATCCCTTCACCCACTCATATGGCTTCTGAGATTTCAGGAGTTTCAGAATTTCACCACTGGATATATAGCGATAATCAATATCTGATCCTGTAATGGTCTGTGATTCCTGATCTCTCGCTTTTACCTCGATGGTATAGTTCTCCATCTTGCTGGCAATCTCCTGCTCCACCTCATAGGCAGTCTTGTTGGAACTGTCAATTCCGTTGATCGTTGTCCCTTCAAAAAAGTGGTTCGTGTAATAATAAGACACTCCGGCATATGCACAGCCGGCTGCTACCAGAACCATGGCTGCGATCATTCCGGTTACTTTTAACGCCTTATGCTTCTTTTTTTGGGGGAGAACGATTGGGGCAAATTCAGACTCATCAATCGGTACATATGTGATCTTCTTCGGTCTTGCCGACTTGGAAGGTCTCGCTGACTTCGAAGGCCGGGCAGACTTTTGAGAAGCAGATGCATCTGATTTTTTCTCAGGCTGGGCATCTCCGACTGTATCGCTGACAATCTTGGCCATGGCGTCGTTGATCTTATCTTCGATGTCCCTCTTCTCCTCGTTGCTCATATTTTTATTTCACCTCTATGTTTATGTGTCTTTCGAAAAGACACCTTTCCATTGATACTTTCCGGGCTGATCCGCACTTATATACACGGATCAGTTACCAGCTTTTTCATTATATCATACTTTCTGGAAATTGCATCTCATTTCACGGTTTTTTTATAACTTATTTGTACCGTACAATTTCCGGGACATATCTTTCATAACATAGAAATACATACCCCAGAGAAGCACCGTTGCAAAAATCCATGCCACCGGACTTGCCAGACATGTGCCAATATAGCTGCTTCTTCCTGCCGCAATCGTAGCTGTGATTCCTCTTCCCGCCAGTTCTGCCACGCCGGCCATCATAGGAAGGAGACCATATCCCATTCCCTGGATTCCGTTTCTAAGTACATTAACAAAATACAGCGGAATAAAGAACAACGCCACACATTTTACATAGATTGCTACCATAGGAAGCACTTCTTCAATGTTATCCGAGATAAACAGATATGCAAAATATTTTCCAGCAAAGAACAGAAAACCTCCCACAATAATCGAGTATACAATTCCGATAAAATGAGAAGCCCGGAATCCTTCCCTCACTCTTTCAAGCTTTCCGGCTCCGATATTCTGTGCGTTATAGGTAGCGCTGGCAGTTCCCTGTGCTACAAATGCCTGGGTAAAAATCTGCTCGATCTTACTTCCTGCGGTAAATGCTGCCACTGCATAGGATCCCAACATATTTAAAGCAGACTGTACCATCATAGTTCCAATTGCTGTAATAGAATACTGAAGTCCCATGGGAATTCCAACACCAATCTGCTTGAAAGCAAGACTGCGCCGGAAATACCAGTCTTCTTTTTTCATGCGGAGTTCCGGCACAAATTTCCAGATATACAGAAGGCATAAAACTCCGGATACTCCCTGGGAAATAATGGTAGCCCAGGCTGCTCCGGGTGCTCCCAGCTTAAACACAATGATAAATACGAGATCCAGCACGATATTCAACATTGCAGATAAGATCAGAAAATACAGCGGAATTTTACTGTTTCCAAGTGCACGGAGGATGCTGGCCAGGATATTATACAATGCCTGGGCAAAAATACCTCCGCAGATGATCATAACGTAAGCATATGCATCGTTAAAAATATCATCTGGTGTATGCATGAATTTCAGAAGTGCATGCATGCCTGTCATGCTGATTGCTGTCATAACTGCGGAAATCACTGCTGTCAGAATCAGTGCGTTACCTACTGTCTGGCGCATCTCATCCATTTTTCCCGCACCATATTTCTGCGCGGTCAGTACGGTAAAGCCGGCAGTCAGTCCCAGAAGAAAACCTATGATCAGAAAGATGATGGTTCCTGTTGAGCCCACTGCCGCCAGTGCCTTTGTTCCTACAAATTTTCCTACCACCACCGCATCTACCATATTGTAGAACTGCTGAAATACATTACCAATAAATACCGGGATCGTAAATCCCAGGAGCACTTTTACCGGTTTGCCCTGTGTCATGTCTGTTTTCATGAAATATTCTTTTCCCCCAAATTACCCAAAAGTTACCTGTTTTTATGTATCAGAGGGATTATAGTTGAAATGGAATGATTTTACAAGATGATTTTGAAAAAATTTTTTATGTGTGGAAACAGAAACAAGGAAATACAAAAAATCCCCGCAGATCTGTGAAAATCTGCGGGGATTCCATAATATCTTATTTATTTCTCAACAAGAAGAGACTCTCCTGTCATTTCCTTCGGCTGCTCCATGCCCATAAGCTGGATCAGTGTCGGAACGATGTCTGCAAGGCATCCGTTCTCACGAAGTGTGTATTTCGGATCTGCGTTTACCAGGATAAACGGAACAGGGTTGGTTGTATGAGCTGTCCATGGCTCACCTGTCTCATAGTTTACAAGCTGTTCTGCGTTACCGTGGTCAGCACAGATAAAGAGCTGTCCGTCAACCTCTTTGATTGCCTCTACAGCCTTACCTACACACTCATCAACAGTCTCAACAGCCTTGATTGCAGCTGCCTCAACACCTGTGTGGCCAACCATATCCGGGTTTGCGAAGTTGATGATGATCACATCATATTTGTCAGATTTGATCGCCTCTACAAGTTTCTCGCAAACTTCCGGTGCGCTCATCTCCGGCTGCATATCGTAGGTCGGAACCTTCGGGGATTTTACAAGGATTCGATCCTCTCCCTTGTTCGGCTCCTCAACGCCACCGTTGAAGAAGAAGGTAACATGTGCATATTTCTCTGTCTCAGCGATACGTGCCTGTGTCATATCATGAGCTGCAAGGTACTCACCGAATGTATTGTGAAGAAGAACTTTGTGGAATGCTACCAGTTTATTCTGGATGGTATCGTCATACTCTGTGAAGCATACGAATGTGGTATCCAGTCTCTTAGCTCTCTCAAAGCCTTTGAAATCATCATCACAGAAAGCTCTTGTGATCTCTCTTGCACGGTCCGGGCGGAAGTTGAAGAATACAACGGAATCCTTATCGGAAATCGTTGCAACCGGTTTGCCGTCTTTCTCGATAACTGTCGGAAGTACGAACTCATCTGTCTTGTCATCGTCATAGGAAGCCTGAACTGCTGCTGCAGCGTCTGTTCCCTTTACGCCTTCGCCCTGTGTAAGTGCTTTGTATGCAAGCTCAACACGATCCCAGCGGTTATCACGGTCCATTGCATAGTAACGTCCGGAGATCACACCGATCTCACCAACGCCGATCTCTTTCATCTTGGCTTCCAGCTGCTCTACGAACTCTTTACCGGATGCAGGCGGTGTGTCACGTCCATCCAGGAAGCAGTGTACGTAAACTTTCTTGAGACCTTCTCTCTTGGCCATCTCGAGAAGTCCGTAAAGATGTGTGTTGTGGCTGTGTACACCACCGTCAGAAAGAAGTCCCATGAAATGGATTGCGGAATCGTTCTCTTTTGCGTTCTTCATAGCAGCAAGAAGCGCCTCGTTCTTGAAGAAATCTCCGTCCTGGATCTCTTTTGTGATTCTTGTAAGCTCCTGGTATACGATACGGCCTGCGCCCATATTCATATGACCAACCTCGGAGTTACCCATCTGTCCGTCCGGAAGACCTACAGCAAGACCGCTGGCATTACCTTTTACAAACGGATAATCTTTCATAAGTCCGTCCATAACCGGTGTCTTCGCCTCATATACAGCATTTCCGTCATGTCTGTCATTGAGTCCGTATCCATCAAGGATCATTAAAACTGTTGGTTTTTTACTCATAATTTTCCCCTTCTTATCTTTGATCGAAGTTCCAGCCGGCGTAAGTTTCCGGAAATCCTGAAATGTCCTGCGCCATCTGGGATTCTTTTGTTTTCCATTTTATATAGTACCAAAATCCAGGAATTTTGCAACGCTTTTTTTATTTCTCATATACACGGATCATAGAAGAAATCTTTCTTACAGAGGCACTGTTCTCCAGCTCTTCCTTAACCTTAAAGAAAGCACCCTCACTTACCAGCTTGGTAATCACAACAACCTCGGCGGTATCCGGTCTCTTGCTCTCTTTCTGCATGATCTGTGCGACACTTGCCTGATATTTTGCAAAGTGCTCCAGGATCTCTGCCAGCACACCGCAACGGTCCTCAACCTGCAGACGGAGGAAGTAACGGTTGTGGGTATCTGCCATGGCTTTTACAGGAAGTGTCTTATAGCAGGTGCAGCCCACACGGCCGCAGCAGTCTGCCTTCATGTTGCGGACTACCTCAAATACATCTCCAACAACCGCACTTGCTGTTGGAAGTTCTCCTGCTCCACGTCCGTAGAACATAGTATCACCTACAGCATCTCCATGTACAAATACTGCATTGTAGGAATCATTGACAGATGCAAGAGGATGCTCTGCAGGGATCAGCATTGGGCATACATAGGCCTCAACGCCATCCTCCTGGCAGCGGGCAACACCCAGAAGTTTGATCTCACAGCCCATTTCCTTGGCGTAACGGATATCTTTCGCTGTGATCTTGGTGATTCCCTCGATATGAACATTGTCAAGGGTAACTCTGGAATTAAAAGCAACAGAAGCAAGGATCGCTACCTTTCTTCCTGCATCAATTCCTTCTATATCTGCAGTCGGATCTGCCTCTGCATATCCAAGCTCTGTGGCAAGGGCAAGGGCATCGGAAAATTCCATTCCTTCCTGGGACATCTTGGTAAGGATAAAGTTCGTAGTTCCGTTTACGATTCCCATAACTTCCGTTACATGGTTGGCCTCGAGGCTATTCTTAAGCGGGCTGATAATCGGAATTCCTCCGGCAACAGCAGCCTCAAACAGGAAATCTTTCTGTGCAGCCTTGGCAGTTTCCAGAATCTCTTTTCCGTGAACTGCGATCAGGTCTTTATTTGCAGTTACTACATTCTTTCCGGCTTTCAGTGCTGCAAGAATGTAAGTACGGGCCGGCTCAATTCCACCGATCAGCTCGATCACAATATCAATAGAAGGATCTCCTTCGATATCTGCCCAGTCTGTTGTAAGAACAGATGGATCTTCTACTTTTTTAGATGCTTTTTCGAGGTTACGCACCAGGATCTTTGTGATCTTTACCTGACATCCAAGCTTGGCTGTCATTTCCTGCTCCTGATTTTTGATAACTTTATAGACTCCGGTTCCTACTGTTCCAAGACCAAGAAGGGCCGCATTTACGACTTTTTCGCTCATTTTCTGATGTCCCCTTTCCGTTTTTTCCAATTTTTATCAGAGTTAACTCCTATGTTATGGCAGAAAACGCTTTTTGTCAAGCTCCGGCAGCGGAAGGAGTTCCAGCCAGCTGCCAAAAATTCCGACAATCAATTCCTGTACCATAGCTTTGGAGTGAGGCTCCATTTTATCCAGCTGTCGTACCATGGCAGCCAGACTTTTCAGGCCTCCATCCTGAATCTGGGAAATCGTATCCGCGCCGGTGGCCTCAAGCACAGAAAAAAGTTCTCCTATCAGATGTGCCCTTTCCTCTTCATTCATAGTATCAATCCATTTGTGAAGACTCCGGTCTGATGCCGCCGCCCTCCTTGTCAGTGTTTCTTTCTGAATAAAAGACGGCCCCATCACCTCCCAGGTAAAAGCATCGTGCTGCAGGATGCCTTTCTGACTGCTTGCCACGATCAGCGGTTCTTTCTGATGCGTAAGAAGCATACCGATCACAGATGCCTCCGGTATAATACGGGTGACTTTGGGCAAAACCTTCTCCACTCTCTCAGGGCTGAAAAATTCCTCCGGAAATCCTGGTCCGTCGTTATCGTAAACAGAAAGAATCTTCTCCTGAAGTATTTCATTACACTGCATGGCAGCATACATAGCCAGATTACCACCTTTGGAATGTCCTCCGATACGCAACATGGATTGCAGATAGGTTCCGTGTTCTTCCAGATATTCCAGAGCTTTTCTGTGGGATGGAACAACTCCGTTGCTCAAATTAAAATCCTCTTTCCATCCCACAATCGTATCATCGGTTCCCCGGAAAGATATATAGGATGTTCCATCTCCCAGCCCGATCATCACTGCCGCAAACTGCTGTGCCTGTCTGGACAGAATTTCATTCACAAATCCTCCCACTATGCATTCCCGGAATCGTTTCGAACGGGCCATCTTTTCAAGAAGAACCGGCGTATTCTGCAAAAACGCACTTTCTGCTTTCATATCCTGTTCTTTTTTTTCTGTGGAAAATCTCTCTGAGAGATCCTTTATGCAAAGAGTATCTCCATTTTTCAACTCGGTTATCTCATCCAGATCCAGATAGGAAAAGCATGACAGTATCAGATTGTCAACTTCATTAAACGGTGACTGTTCAAAAGTAAGATCCCCTCTCCAGTCAAGATAATCCAGAATATTTCCCATAAAACCCTCCACAAATAATCACATAAGCGTCTTCCGCACAGTTACGGTCTTTCTTTCTATTATAATACATAACTGTCCGGTTTCATCCATCCCTGTTTTTCTTTATCATACCATAAATCCTGATTATTTGCCCTGTTTATCCAGTTTTTTCCTGAGATAGATAATGTAATGAAGACAGCCACAGGTAAAAGCCGGAAACAGAATTGACAGGCCTGCTGCTGACACGACATAAATTACAGCTCCTTTTCCATTCTGCGGTGCTCCGGCCACAAAACAATAGAACATGGTAGTCGAAAAATATATGGTAACCGCCAGCGAAAAAAATACCTTCAAAAATTTCCTCATTGTTTCTCCTTTCCATAGTGTCTCTATAAGGACACTGTTGTGATTCCAATTTTACATTCATAATAAGATTAATTCAAGGACGAATCGGACAGGATAAACATATGATAAAATATGACAGATTTTGGGTCACAATGAAAGAACGTGGTATTACTCAGTATGATCTTTATGAACACTATGAAATTACCCGTTCTCTTCTGGACAGGCTTAGAAAAAACAAAAACATTGAAATTTTTACAATAGACAGGTTGTGTTCCATTCTTCACTGTGATATTGAAGATATCGTAGAACATATTCCTGATCCGGATGAAATGAATAATAATCCAAAAGAAGTTTCGGAGAAAAACAATTCTTCCTCCGAAAATGAGAAAAACTCTCTCTGAGCATAAACACCGAATTTTTACTTCTGTGTATTTATGTCAGAGAGAGTTTTTTGACAAATAGATATTTCCATTATTCCATTAAAAAAAGGGGCCGAAGCCCCTTTCTTTATTTATTCTTATTTGTAGTTTACGATCTTTCCGAAATCTGGTTTCAGGGAAGCGCCGCCTACAAGACCGCCGTCGATGTCAGCCTGAGCGAATAAGTCAGGAGCTGTTGCAGCGTTTACAGATCCGCCGTACTGGATACGGATCTCTGCTGCTGTAGCATCATCATAGATCTCAGCGATGCATTTACGGATATCAGCGCAAACTTCCTGAGCCTGCTCTGTTGTAGCTGTCTTACCTGTTCCGATAGCCCAGATCGGCTCGTAAGCGATAACTGCTGTCTTAGCCTGATCAGCTGTAACACCCTGGAATCCAACCTTAACCTGCTGACGGATGAAGTCCATTGTTACGCCCTGCTCTCTCTGAGTAAGTGTCTCACCACAGCACATGATCGGTGTGATACCATGCTCGAAAGCTTTAAGCATTTTTTTGTTAACGTCTTCGTTTGTCTCACCGAAATACTCTCTTCTCTCGGAATGTCCAAGTACTACGTACTTAACGCCAGCATCTACGAGCATAGCCGGAGCGATCTCGCCTGTGTAAGCACCCTTCTCCTCGAAGTACATGTTCTCAGCGCCAACCTGGATGTTTGTTCCTTTAGCTGCCTCAACAACAGGAATGATGTCGATAGCCGGTACGCAGAATACTACGTCAACTTCATCGTTAACAACAAGCGGTTTTAAAGTCTCAACAAGCTTTACAGCCTCGCTTGGTGTCATGTTCATTTTCCAGTTTCCAGCAATAATTTTCTTTCTTGCCATTGTTTTTATCTCCTTTTCGTGTTCGCGGAACACTTTATTTTTTATCAGTCTTTATCGTTAGCTGCTGCTACGCCCGGAAGCTCTTTGCCCTCAAGGAACTCAAGAGAAGCACCGCCACCTGTGGAGATGTGTGTCATCTTGTCGCCATATCCAAGGATATTTACAGCTGCTGCGGAATCACCACCACCGATGATGGTTGTTGCATCTGTCTCAGCAAGAGCTTTGGCAACTGCTTCTGTACCATGAGCGAAGTTCGGCATCTCGAAGCATCCCATCGGTCCGTTCCATACAACAGTCTTGGCATCTTTTACAGCGTCTGCAAAAAGCTTCTCAGTCTCCGGTCCGATATCCATTCCTTCCCATCCGTCCGGAATCTCACCACGTTTTACAACCTGGATATTGCAGTCATTGGAGAAGTTATCACCGATTCTGTTATCTACAGGAAGAAGAAGCTTCACGCCCTTCTCCTCTGCTTTCTTCATCATGTCAAGAGCATACTGAAGGTAATCATCCTCGCAGAGGGATGTTCCGATATGTCCGCCCATAGCCTTGGAGAATGTATAGGACATACCACCACCGATGATCAGTGTATCTACCTTGTCAAGAAGGTTGTTGATTACAGAGATCTTGCTGGAAACCTTAGCACCGCCAAGAATTGCTACGAATGGTCTCTCCGGATTGTTTACAGCGTTTCCAAGGAAATCGATCTCTTTCTGCATCAGATATCCTACAACTGCTGTTTTTACATATTTGGTAACACCTACGTTAGAGCAGTGAGCTCTGTGAGCAGTTCCGAATGCATCATTTACAAATACATCACAGAGGGAAGCAAGATCTTTGCTGAACTTGTCTTCGTTCTTTGTCTCTTCTGCACGATAACGTGTGTTCTC
This sequence comes from Blautia sp. MCC269, assembly GCF_018785655.1. NCBI lineage: Bacteria > Bacillati > Bacillota > Clostridia > Lachnospirales > Lachnospiraceae > Blautia > Blautia sp. MCC269. The sequence goes on from NZ_WQQE01000038.1 coordinate 155,310, forward strand.
AAGAAGAACTACATCGCCATCTTTCATCTCTGCTACAGCAGCTTTTGCGTTCGGTCCTACTACCTCAGGATCTGCTGCAAATTTTACTTCCTGGCCAAGAAGCTCAGAAAGACGAACTGCTACAGGTGCAAGAGAAAGCTCCGGTTTCGGCTCTCCCTTCGGTTTTCCAAGGTGGGAGCAAAGGATAACCTTTCCGCCGTCTGCGATCAGTTTCTTGATTGTAGGAAGAGCAGCTACAAGACGGTTCTCATCTGTGATCTTTCCATCCTGAAGCGGAACATTGAAGTCGCATCTTACAAGTACTTTCTGTCCTTTTACATTGATATCGTCAACACTTTTTTTGTTCAGCATCTCTATATCTCCTTAACTTTTATTTCTGCAAAAGCAGATGAATAAGGGCGAGCGGTATTGTTGTCCGCTCTGTTAACAGTCATTCCTCAGACATTTTTTTGTTTGGTCTTTTGGAAAAAAAGGGCCCGGTCCTCTTCAGACCGGACCCTTTCTGAGTCTATTCTTCTACACCCGTTCGCAGAAAATTAAGCGTTCAGAAGTTTTCCGAAGTGCTTGATTGTACGAACCATCTGGCTTGTGTAGGAGTTCTCGTTGTCATACCAGGAAACTACCTGAACCTCTGTTGTGCCATTCTCAAGTGGAAGTACCATTGTCTGAGTAGCATCGAAGAGGGAACCAAATCTCATACCAACGATATCGCTGGATACGATCTCATCCTCGTTGTATCCGAAGGACTCATTGGAAGCTGCTTTCATAGCTGCGTTGATCTGCTCTTTAGTAACGTTTCCTTCAACTACTGCTGTAAGGATTGTTGTAGAACCTGTTGGGGTAGGTACACGCTGTGCAGAACCGATAAGTTTGCCGTTAAGCTCTGGGATAACAAGTCCGATAGCTTTAGCAGCACCTGTGCTGTTCGGAACGATGTTAACTGCAGCTGCACGGGATCTTCTCAGATCGCCTTTTCTCTGCGGTCCGTCAAGTGTCATCTGATCGCCTGTGTAAGCGTGGATTGTGCACATGATACCGGATTTGATCGGTGCAAGATCGTTAAGAGCCTTAGCCATTGGTGCAAGGCAGTTTGTTGTACAGGAAGCTGCGGAGATGATCTTGTCCTCGTTTGTAAGACCCTGATGGTTTACGTTGTAAACGATTGTCTTAAGGTCGTTTCCAGCCGGAGCGGAAATAACTACGTGCTTAGCACCTGCATCGATATGAGCCTGAGCTTTGTCTTTGGATGTGTAGAAACCTGTGCACTCAAGAACTACGTCTACACCGATCTCTCCCCATGGAAGCTCTGCAGCGTTAGCCTTAGCATAGATTTTGATCTCTTTTCCGTCTACTGTGATGGAATCCTCGCCTGCTGTTACTTTATCAGCAAGAGCATATCTTCCCTGTGTAGAATCATATTTTAATAAGTGAGCAAGCATCTTAGGAGATGTAAGATCGTTGATTGCTACGATCTCAAATCCTTCTGCTCCAAACATCTGACGGAATGCAAGACGACCGATACGTCCAAAACCATTAATTGCAACTTTTACTGCCATGATAAATTCCTCCTATGAATTGAATGGTGATTTAAATCGTTCCTTTGTTAAAGAAACATCAACCTGTTTCATATTGTACCTAATTCCAAACAAAAATTCAAGAGCTATTTATAAAAAAGAACATTAAAATAAATATTAAGAAAATTTCTGAAAAATGTGCTATAATTCTCTGATAGAAAGTTCTGTCCTGCTGATTCCCAAAACGGATATCTATATTCCCGCTGGGAGTTTGACTTTCCCGGATTCATAACAGGCAGATACGATCATTGTCACAGAATATAAAGGCTTGAATATGGAGGTACAAAATGGACCAGAAAATTTTATGGGACTGCCATATGCACTCCTCTTTTTCCGCAGATTCCGATACACCGATGGAAGAAATGATCCAGACTGCCGCAGACCAGGGTCTCACGGGAATCTGTTTTACTGAACATTTTGATCCGGATTATCCCGATACTCCGGAAAATCTTGATTTTTCCCTGAACATCCCTGCATACCGCCAGAAACTTGAGAGTCTTGCGGATGCTTTTAAAGACCAGATCCAGGTTAACTTCGGGATCGAGCTTGGACTTCAGCCTCAGCTTGCAGAATCTTTTTCCGATCTTCTGAAAGAAGTTCCCTTTGATTTCGTTATTGGTTCCTCCCATGTGGTGCACGGATACGATCCTTATTATCCTTCTTATTTTGAGGGCCGTAAGGAATCCGCATGCTACATGGAATATTTTGAATCCATCCTGGAAAATATCGCTGCTTTTGACGAGATGGATGTGTACGGACATATCGACTATGTAGTACGTTATGGTCCAAATCAGAACCGTCAGTATTCTTATGGAAGATATAAGGAGATCCTGGACGAGATCCTGCGGACATTGATCCGCAAAAATGTGGGAATCGAGCTGAACACAGGCGGTTATCACTACGGGCTTGGTGAACCGAATCCATGTGTCAATATTATCCGACGTTACCGTGAGCTTGGCGGTGAGATCATCACCATCGGTGCAGATGCCCATACTCCGGATAAGATTGGCTACGCTTTTGACAAGGCGGCTGATGTTCTCCGTGAATGTGGTTTTTCCTATTATGCTGTATTTAAAAACCGCCGTCCTGTTTTTCATAAGCTGTAGCTCTGTTTCTCTCTCCGGTGAGAGAGTTTACATTTTATACCGAAAATATCATTTTATCTAAGGAGGAACTCTATATGTCAACAAAAAGACTCCAGAAAAAGAAAGCTGCCATGCAGGCAAAAAAAGAAAAGCAGCTGAAAAAAAATACCTCTGCTGCCGGCACCAGTTCCAGTGTTGCCAAATCTGTTGAAAATGCTAAAGCCGAAGTGAAAAAACTTGAAACCGTAAAGAAGGAAACGCTTAAAGTCGAAACCTCCAAAACCGAACCGATCAAAGTCGAGACTTCCAAGACCGAACCGATCAAGGTCGAGACTTCCAAAACTGAGCCGATCAAGGTTGAGACTTCCAAGACCGAACCGATCAAGGTCGAGACTTCCAAGACCGAACCGATCAAGGTCGAGACTTCCAAGACTGAGCCGATCAAGGTTGAGACTTCCAAGACCGAGCCGATCAAGGTTGAGACTTCCAAGACCGAACCGATCAAGGTCGAGACTTCCAAGACTGAGCCGGCGAAAGTTACTACTTCCAAGATTGAGCCTCTGAAAGTCGAAACTTCCAAGGAGGACACAGCTTACGATGCCCTCTACGAGAAACGTCTGAAACACTACTACAATGATCTGAAATGGCTTTACTGTGAGCTGTTCCGCGATCATCCGGAAGTTGCCGGCACATTCTCAAGCCTCACAAAAAAAATGAAAGAGATTTATCGTGAGCGCTCTCTTTCCATGAAGGAAGCTGACCAGACCTGCGCTGCTGATCCTGACTGGTTCCGTAAGACTACTTTCACCGGAATGGCTGTAAATCCTGCTGACTTCGCAGATACTCTTTCCGGGCTGTCCGATAAGCTGGACTATATCAGTGAATGCAAAGCAGACACTCTGTACCTGACAGATCTTTTCCAGGCAACCTCCAACTGCTCTCTTCGCATTATCCCGGAGATCGGAACCTCCGAAGATCTGTACACACTTGCAGCTAACTGTAGGAAAGCAGGTATCCGCCTGGCTCTTGAGATCCCGTTAAGTCTTTCTGTGGATGACCCACAGTCCGGTACGCCATGTGTGCTCCAGACTCCGGCTTATTTCAATGCAATGCTTCTTCAGATCCTGGAACTTGCAAATGAAGGTGCTTCTATATTCAGCCTTGGTGTCCTTCCGATGATGCCGGAAGAAAATCTCTGGAAGCTTCACTCTCTGCTGCGTATGACCCGAATGGTGTGTGAGATCGTATGCCCCGGAATTCTTCTACTTGGCGAAACAGACCGCCCACCTGCAGAGGCTGCTGCATTCGGCGGAACTTCCGATATGCCGGAACTTCACATTGTAAACAGCACCCAGCTGATGTCCGATCTCTGGCATACCGTTGCCACAAAGGACACTGCCCTTCTCCGCCGGGGAATCGACAGAGCTGCAGACCTTCCGCAGGCACCGGTATTCCAGAATTACCTCCGTAACCGCAACACGGTACGCTGGAATCTGGACTATGATTTCCTGAAAGGAAGCTTTATCACAGAAGGGCCTCACAGAGATTATCTGAATGAATTCCTGGCAGGTATTTTCCCTGATTCCTTTGCCCGGGGTGAAATTTATGTGAATCCGGAAACCGAGGAATCGGAGCTCTGCGGAACAACCGCATCTCTTGCAGGAATCGAGCGTTTTGATTATGAAGGAAATATGGAGGGTGTCAGCCGGGGAATCCGCTATGACGTAGCACTTCATGCATTGCTTCTTTCCCTCCCCGGAATTCCGGTACTTCGAAGCGGTGACGAGGTCGGACAGCTGAATGACTACACCTATAAAGCCGACATTTCCAAAGCAGCTGATCCCCGCTGGCTCCACAACGGACGTTTCAACTGGGCACTTGCCCGGAACAGAGCCGATGCCGAAACGATCCAGGGACGCATTTTCAACAGCCTTGAGCAGCTGGAATCCATCCGTGCCAGCCATCCGGTATTTGCACCTGAAGTTTCTGCACATACACTGGAAACCTGGGAAAAAGCTCTCCTTGCCCTGGTAAGAGAAACTTCTGAAGAAAAGCTGATCTGCATCTACAACTTCAGCGACCAGGATAAGGTAGCCTGGATCAACGAACAGGACGGTACCTACACAGATCTTCTCACAGGAGTTCAGAGAGACGCACAGGCTGTAGAGATTCCGGCCTTCGGATTTATCTGGCTTATGCACACGAAATAATAGCTTTGTCAGGCGAATATCCACAATCTGCATTCTCTACACAGCTCTGCACCGGATAACTGGATAACTGCTTCACAGTTTATTTGCAAAAAAGGACACTGCCATTTTCAACGGGCAGTGTCCTTTTTTATTTCTCATATTATTATTTTCTCAGCTTATCAATAAATGCAGCAAATTTCCCCTGTTCCCCACTATCCAGCGAACGGCTGTAAATATTTCTGAGCCAGGCCGTGATCACATCGATCAGGATCGGAGAAAATGTCATCAGAAGGAACACCAGAATGATCATTCCGAATTCCAGCGATCCCAGTGTCAGAAGATTCTGCAGAACCACCGCCGCACCGAAAAAGATCACCTGCATACTGTAAATGATCACCTTTCGATACTTATTCAGAGGTGCGTAAACTGTCTTAAGTGCCGCCATATAATTCCATCCTGTTACAAGCACACAGGCTGTATTCAGCATAGCATTGGAATGGTATACATTCTGGCATACCAGCATCACACTGAACACACAGCCCGTGATGGTCACAGCAGCCGGAAATGCATTCATAAATACATGACGCAAAAATGTATGGTCGATCTTCTCATAATTATTCTCCTGTGCCAGAAGGAATGTAGGAATACCAACAGCGCAGGCACTGATCAGAGACATCTGGATCGGCTCAAAGGGATAGGAATCCCCGAAGAAGATCGTGATCAGTGACAGCAGCACGGAAAAAATCGTTTTGATCAGAAACATAGATGCCGCAGTACGGATATTATTTACAACCCGGCGTCCCTGATTCACAATTTCCGGCATTGCTGCAAAATTAGAATCCAGCAATACCACATTGGCAATATTCTTGGCAGCATCACTGCCCTCAGCCATGGCAATACTGCAGTCCGCCTCTTTAAGCGCCAGAACATCATTGACACCATCACCGGTCATGGCAACCGTATGCTTCTGAGCCTGTAAAGACTTCACCATTGCCTGCTTCTGCTGAGGTGTTACACGTCCGAACACACTATATTCTGCAACTGCCTCGTCCATCTGTTCCTGGGTTGTGATCGTTGTCGCATCGATATAATGCTCTGCATTTTTAAGGCCTGCACGTCTGGCAATTGCAGAAACCGTCACCGGATCATCACCGGAGATCACTTTCAGATCAACACCCTGACTTTCAAAATATGCCAGTGTATCCGGTGCCTCTGCACGGATCACATCGGTAATAAGCAAAAGTCCGACAGGTTCCAGTCCCTCCGGAAGCTCCGCTCCCTCACTCACATTTACACTATGGGCAAGAACCAGCACACGAAGACCTTCCTCTGCAAATCTGCCACAATACTCCATCAACTCCGGGTTCCCTTCCGGAAAAAGAAACTGCACTGCCCCCATCAGATAAGTACCTGTATCTGTAAATGCAGCTCCGCTGTACTTCCTGTCAGAAGAAAACGGGATCACATGATCCAGCTCCATATCCTGAGATACTTTAAATCTTGCCCTGAGTGCATCGGCAGTGGCATTCTGATCCTTCAGCACAGAAAGCAGATTTCCCATGATATGCTCGATCTCCCGGATCTTCTCCGGATCTTCCTGACTATGTTTCTCCGGGTCAGCTTCTGACTTTTCCTGTAATACGAGATTCGCGCTTCCATCCTCCTTTGCGATCGCATCTGTTGCTGAAACTGCAGAAGTCACAGAACTCTCAGTTCCATTGCTGTCACCTTCGCCGGATTCAGGATCTTTCCCGGATATTTTCTCTGAAATCTCATCATACACCGGCGGATAGCTCTCCACCGCCTCCACACACATGGTACCCTCTGTGATAGTTCCTGTCTTATCCAGGCAGAGCGTATCCACGCGTGCAAGAGTTTCTATACAGTACAGCTCCTGCACCAGCGTCTTCTTCTGGGCCAGCTTCAGCGCACCCAGAGTCAGTGCCACACTGGTAAGAAGGACCAGTCCCTCCGGGATCATTCCCAGGACCGCTGCAACCATATTGACAACAGAATCCCGGATATTGTCTCCCACAAAATAATACTGTTTATAAAAAAGCATCGCACCCATTGGTACGATAATGATACTGATCACCTTCAGGATGGCATTCAGGGAATTTCTAAGCTCTGAATTATGGCGTTTGAATTCCTTGGCCTCGCTGGTGATCCTTGACGCATAGTTGTCGCTTCCTACATGGATGATCTGACAGCAGGCCTGTCCCGCCGTCACAAAGCTTCCGGAAAAAAGCTCATCTCCCGGATTCTTCGGAAGATTGTCCGCCTCACCGGTAAGCAGAGATTCATTGACCTCCAGGTTTCCTTCCAGGATCTTCGCATCTGCCGGGACCTGTTCTCCGGCCTTCAGAAAGATCAGGTCATCGACAACCAGCTTCTCTGTAGAAATTTTCCATTTTTTTCCTTCACGCAGAACAACCGTCTTGGATTCTGTCAGGATGGCCAGCTTGTCGATCGTCTTCTTGGCACGGACCTCCTGAATGATCCCGATCACGGTATTAATAAAAATGATTCCTACAAACATGGAGTTTTTGTAGGAACCAACCAGCAGTACGAGAACCAGCAGCACCAGGTTCAGAAAATTGAAGAATGTCAGTGTATTCTCCATAATGATCTGTTTATATGTCCTGGTGTTGGGGTTTTCGTTATTATTTACCTGGCCCTGCGCAATTCTTTCCTGAACTTCTTCGTTCGTAAGTCCTGTCATGCTTCTTACTTACCTGTCCTTTCAATGGCTTACGGTTTCTGTTCGATTGAAGCTTGCTCATGCCTCGGTTATGATCGTAAATATAAGGAATTAATATTCCTCTTCTGTGTCCTCTTCACCTTCGTGGATATCAGACTTCGGTTTGGAAAGACCTTCGATCTTAATGTGATGTTTCTCTGCATAATCCCAGAGAGCCGCATGAATTGCTTCCTCAGCAAGCAGGGAACAGTGAATCTTTACTGGCGGAAGTCCGTCCAGAGCCTCCATAACGGCTTTGTTTGTTACTTCCATAGCTTCCTCAATGGTTTTACCCATTACAAGCTCTGTTGCCATGCTGCTTGTTGCAACTGCCGCACCGCATCCAAATGTTTTGAATTTGCAGTCTTTGATAATATGAGTTTCGTCATCAATGTCAAGGAATATTCTCATAATATCGCCGCATTTTGCATTTCCTACAGTACCCACGCCGCTTGCGTTCTCAATCTCACCTACATTACGTGGATGCTGAAAATGATCCATTACTTTTTCACTATACATTATTTTTTCCTCCTGGCAAGTGTTTTTATTATTTTTTCTGCTTTTTAATAAAATCTTCATATAATGGAGACATACTTCTTAAGTTTGCAGTAATATCTTTCAGTTTATCTACTACAAAATCAACGTCCTCCATTGTTGTCTCCTCGCTTAATGTCATACGGAGTGATCCGTGTGCGATCTCATGAGGAAGGCCGATAGCCAGCAGAACATGTGACGGATCCAGAGAACCGGATGTACATGCAGAACCGCTGGATGCACAGATTCCGAAGTTGTCAAGCATCAGAAGAAGGGACTCACCCTCGATGAACTGAATGCTTACGTTTACGTTGTTCGGAAGACGTTTTACCTTATCTCCGTTAAGACGTACGTACGGGATCTCTGTGAGAATTCTGTTAATCATATGATCTCTAATCTCGATCTCTTTTGCAGTACGCTCTTTCATGGATTTGTTTGCACGCTCTGCTGCAAGACCGTATCCTACGATACCAGGAACGTTCTCTGTACCTGCACGACGTTTTCTCTCCTGTGCTCCGCCGTGTACGAAGGAACGGATCTTAACACCTTTACGGATATAGAGGAAACCGATTCCTTTCGGTCCGTTGATCTTATGTCCGCTGGAGCTGAGCATATCAATGTTAAACTCATCTACATTGATCGGGATCTGTCCGAATGCCTGAACAGCGTCTGTATGGAACAGGATTCCATGCTCATGTGCGATCTGTCCGATCTCTTTCAGCGGCTCAAGAGTACCGATCTCATTGTTTGCAGCCATAACAGAAATCAGGATGGTCTCCGGTGTGATGGCTTTCTGAAGTTCATCCAGGTCAATGAAACCGTTCTCATCCACATCCAGATATGTGACCTTCGCACCGCGCTCTTTTTCAAGGTATTCGCAGGTATGAAGGATTGCATGATGCTCGATCTTTGTTGTGATGATATGGTTACCTTTATTCTTGTATGCCTCAAAAGTTGCTTTCAGAGCCCAGTTGTCAGACTCGGAACCGCCCGCTGTGAAATAGATCTCCTCTTTCTTGGCTCCGATCACGTCTGCGATCTGCTGTCTTCCTTTTGCGATGGCAGCTTTACTGTTTGCCGCAAAATCATAAACGGTTGAAGCATTTCCGTAAAACTCTGTAAAATATGGCAGCATTGCCTCCACAACTTCCGGTGCGGTCTTTGTGGTAGCCGCATTGTCCAGATATATCATTTTTCCCATTTTCTTTTCCTCCTGTTCAGGATAATTATTTTTCGTGTATTCTCCGGCTCTCTTCGATCAGTTCACTGAGCATCAGTGTATCCACCGCATCTGTGATACTGTCGTTGATCCTCTTCCACACTAATTTAGCTACGCAGAGATCAGAACCCTGGCAGCCTCCGTCACCTTCTGTTCCCGGACATGACGCAGCCTCCAAGCCACCTTCCAGGACACGAAGGATATCTCCCACTGAAATTTCTTCTGCCGGTCTTCCAAGAAAGTATCCTCCGGCAGCACCGCGGACACTCTTCACAAGGCCCGCTTTCTTCAAAAGCGCCATCAGCTGTTCCAGATAGCTGACTGATATATTCTGACGGCCCGCAATACTCTGAAGCGAGACCGCTTCTTTTTCACTGTAAAGACCAAGGTCTATCAGAGCCTTAAGTCCGTATTTTGCTCTTGTTGACAGTTTCATCCGCTCACCTCTTTTTCAATTCCCAGTGTTTTCCTCGGATTTCATGTTTACTCTATCAGAAACCTATGGTTCTGTCAAGACTAACTTCTTCATATACTGACAAAAAAGGCTCCAGGTTATCCATGTCAAAAAAAGTATTTCTCAAAGAGACCATGATTCTTGCCTGCACGGGACTTGTCAGCCGTATTGCAGGTTTCTTTTATAGGATATTCCTCTCCCATGCCATTGGTGCGGAAGGTCTCGGATTGTACCAGCTGGTTCTTCCTCTCCAGGGACTTATGGCCGCTTTATCCTATGCAGGAATCCAGTCTGCACTTTCCCGGCTGATTGCAGCCAGGCTTGCTCTTCAGGAAAAAAAGGAGGCACGTTTTTCTCTGGTTACAGGAATCCTTGCAGCTGTCTTTTTTTCTGCTGTAATCGGTTTTCTGCTTTTTCAGTATGCCGATTTTTTTGCTTCCATAATCCTGAAAGCGCCCGGGACTTCCGGCCTTCTCCGCCTGAGTGCTGTCAGTATTCCACTCTGCGCCGTCCATTCCTGCATTGACAGCTATTATTATGCCCGGAAAAAAGCTTCCGTACCCGCAGTCGTACAGCTTACGGAGCAGGCTGTCCGGATCGGCGCCACTTATATCCTGTATCTGATCTTCCTCTCTGAAAACCGCCCGGTCACTGCACTGATCGCAGCCTGCGGTTCCCTTGCAGGAGAAGCTGCCGCTTCTCTGATATCACTCCTTATGGTTTCTTTTCATTTTGGAAATCATCCTGTAAAAGAAAAAACTTCCGTTAAAATTTTTCCGCTGATAAAAGATCTTTTTACCCTGTCTTTCCCCATATCCCTGAACCGCATCCTCCTGACACTTCTCGGAAGCATAGAAGCGGTTCTGATTCCACAGATGCTGATTCGCTGTGGAATGACTTCTTCAGAGGCACTGAAAATTTACGGGATCTTTACGGGAATGGCCCTTCCCCTGCTCCTGTTTCCTTCCACCATTACAACTTCCGCAGCTGTAATGCTGATGCCCTCTGTCGCAAGAATGGATGCCCTTGGAGATCAGAAACAAATCCGCTATGTCACAGACCAGACTTTTTTTCTCTGCATGTTTCTGGGATTTTTGTGTGGAAGCGGATTCTTTCTCTTTGGACCATTCCTTGGAACACTGCTTTTTCACAGCAAAACTGCCGGAACTTACATACGGTATCTTTCTTTCATCTGTCCTTTTCTTTATACCAACACCATGCTCGCCAGCATCCTTCAGGGGCTTGGAAGGCCGGGGCGCTGCCTGATCCACAGCGCTGCCGGCATTCTCATCCGTATTTTTTCTGTTGTTTTTATGATTCCGGCAATTGGGATTCGAGGCTATTTTTACGGCATTTTTCTGGGTGAACTGCTCCTTTCCCTTCTACACGTGAAAGCGCTAAAATTTCCCTATCGACAAGCGGGCGATAATCGTTTATAATTAATAACCGAAATGTTATAATTATGGAGGAATAAAGTACTATGAGTTTTGAATTCATAAAAAAACTGCCAACTCCTGAGGAAATCCGCAATCAGTATCCCATCGATGCTGAACTTCAGGCTCTCAAGGAGAAACGCGATGCTGAGATTCGCGACGTTTTCACCGGAAAATCTGATAAATTCCTCGCTATCATCGGACCATGTTCTGCAGATAACGAAGATGCTGTATGCGATTATCTTTTAAGACTTCGCAAAGTACAGGAAAAGATCGAGGATAAAGTCCTCATTATCCCGCGTGTTTACACAAACAAACCACGTACAACCGGAGAAGGATACAAAGGAATGGTCCATCAGCCGGATCCTGAGAAGAAACCGAACCTTCTTGCCGGACTGATTGCAATCCGTAAGATGCACATGCGTGCCATCCGCGAAAGTGGTTTTACCTGTGCAGATGAGATGCTTTACCCGGAGAACTACCGTTATCTTTCTGATCTTCTTTCCTACGTTGCTGTAGGTGCACGTTCTGTTGAAGATCAGCAGCACAGACTGACAGTCAGCGGCATGGACGTTCCGGCTGGTATGAAGAATCCTACCAGTGGCGACTACAGCGTTATGCTGAACTCCATCGTTGCAGCACAGGGCGCTCACCGCTTCATTTACAGAAGCTGGGAAGTTGAGACCACCGGTAACCCGCTCTCCCACGCAATCCTTCGTGGTGCGGTAAACAAACACGGAGAAGCTATCCCGAACTACCATTATGAGGATCTTCGTCTTCTCTATGACAAATACCACGCAAAGAACCTTGCCAACCCGGCAGTAATCGTGGATACCAACCACTCCAACTCCAACAAGCACTACGAGCAGCAGGTTCGTATCGCAAGCGAGGTTCTTCACAGCCGTCAGGTAGATCCTGAGCTTCACACTATGGTAAAAGGTCTCATGATCGAGAGCTATATTGAGCCAGGCAATCAGAAGATCGGTGTAGATCACATCTACGGAAAATCCATCACAGATGCATGCCTTGGATGGGATGAGTCTGAGAAACTGCTTTATACGATTGCTGAGAACTGCTAAGATCCGTCCGATCTGCAGTTTTAACAAATCAAGGGGTCCCTACGGGATTGCAAATATTCCCTTGACTGAAATGCACATCAAAAGAACCGACGTTCTTCCTTTTTTGGAAGCGTCGGTTCTTATTTTTTTCTGCTTAATATTATATTTCTGTTTACAGGTTAATGCCTCGGATGCGCCTTCATATACACATCGCGCATTTTTGCAACACCAAAATTCAAATAGATCTGTGTAGTGGAAATGTCCGAATGTCCCAGCATTTCCTGTACACTCTTTACATCCGCCCCGTTCTGCAGCATATGTGCGGCAAAAGAATGTCTCAGGGTGTGTGGTGTGATATCATGCTGGATTCCTGCTTCTTCCGCATATCCCTTCAGCACTTTCCAGAACCCCTGTCTGCTCATGGACTTTCCTGAACAGTTGGTAAAAAGGCTCTGTGTCTCATTTTCTTTCACAAATGTTCCACGGGCTTCTTTCAGATATTTCTCCATGGCATTCCTGCACACATTTCCCACAGGAATGACCCGTTCCTTCTCTTCATCGTGACAGACCACATAACCAAGCTGAAGATTCATATCCTCCAGATTCAGGTGAAGCAGTTCACTGACACGCATTCCTGTCGCATAAAGAAGTTCCAGCATGGCGCTGTCCCGAATTCCTTTCGGGGTATTCAAATCCGGCTGTCTCAGAAGTCTGTCCACTTCATCCACAGAAAGAATCTCCGGCATCCTCTTCTCAACCTTAGGTGGCTTCAGTTCCAGGGATGGATCTCTCTCAATCCGGCCTTCCTGCTGAAGATACTGAAACAGTGCACGGATCGAAGCCACATTTCTGGAAATGGTAGAAGAGGCAAACTGTCCTCTCTCCATGTAACTGAGATATCCCTCCAGTTCCAGCTCTCCCACTTCACGGATATCATAAATTCCACGCCCTTCAAAATATGCTGCCATCTTCTTCAGATCTCTCTGATATGACACCTCTGTATTATGAGATGTTCTTTTTCTATTATGTAAATATGTAATAAATTCCCGTATCTCTATGTCCATTCTCTTACATCCCGTTTCTAAATAACTCATTATCAACAAAATCGTAAAATCTGTATTCTTTTATGACTGAATTATACTGTGTATTTTACATAAAATCAAACGGTTTTTCAGCGCAAAACCACGCAATTTCAACACTTTCCGCCTCAAACCACCAAATATCGCAGATTTTATGGAAACCATCACTACATATTGTAAAAAATTTTTTCAAAAAAATTTCAGCCCCTTTACAACTTTCTCAAGAATCCACGGATTCAGGAAACTTTCCGCAAGAATTCCCCCTGTATACACCAGAAATGCAGTCATTCCCTGCCGGATATATAGCCTCGATTTCTGAGGTACAAGCCCATAGTTTTTCCAGATATCATAGGACTGTCTGTATACAAGACCAGCAAGATAAAAATACACCGGAATATAGATCACATACTGAGGAATCAGAAGTCCGGCCCCGGCCACACCTCCGTAAATACCAAATTCCAGCACGGATAAAGTCAGGATAAGTCCTGTCTCCATCCCAAGAATCAGCATATAAGCCACTGACAGCGGTACCCCAAATATGGTAAACCCACAGAAAAACAGAAAAAGAAAGAGTACTCCCCTGTGTCGTAACACTTCCAGCAAATATGCTCCGCCGGAAATATCTTTCCCCGCAAAATTCCGGATCAGATAGAAAGAAGCCAGGGTTTTCTGTTTCCATTCCATTTTCCAGATCAGATTCGGTATGATATTTCCCACCAGAAAACCGGTCAGAAAAAGAATCTCTGCCGGAAAACGACCAGCTGTTTTCCATTTTCTGCTTTCATTTCTTTTTTCCATTCACTCACCCTGTACCAGTTTACGTCCAAACTCTCCGTAATATAACCTGTTTCCGGGCAGCAAAAAAGCCGGCCAGCTATTAAAGCTGTCCGGCTTTCATTATTTCCAGAGTATTCTGTGAGCGAAAGCTTATTTTGCGTAATCAACCGCTCTGCTTTCACGGATCACATTAACCTTGATCTGTCCCGGATATTCAAGTTCTGCTTCGATTTGCTTTGCAATGTCTCTTGCAAGGAGAACCATATCTGCATCACTTACGTGATCCGGTACAACCATAACACGAATTTCTCTTCCTGCCTGAATAGCAAAAGATTTCTCTACGCCCTTGAACTCATTGGTGATATCCTCGAGCTGTTTCAGACGATTGGTATAGGTTTCCAGTGTCTCTCGTCTTGCACCAGGTCTTGCTGCGGAAATCGCGTCAGCAGCCTGTACAATACATGCGATAAGAGATTCCGGTTCCACATCGCCATGATGGGACGCAACTGTGTTGATAACAATCGGGGATTCCTTATATTTCTTACAGAGATCCACACCAATCTGGATATGAGAACCTTCCACCTCATGATCAATGGATTTACCAATATCATGAAGAAGTCCGGCACGTTTGGCCATACGCACATCCACACCGATCTCTCCTGCGAGAAGTCCGGAAAGCTGTGCAACCTCAATGGAATGTCTTAAAGCATTCTGACCATAACTGGAACGGAATTTCATACGTCCAAGAAGTTTCAGAAGTTCCGGATGGATTCCATGAACACCCACATCCATGGCTGCTGTCTCACCGTCTTCACGGATCTGTGTTTCCACTTCTTTCTGGGCTTTCTCCACCATCTCTTCAATTCTTGCCGGATGAATACGTCCATCCACAATAAGTTTCTCCAGAGCCACTCTGGCGATCTCTCTACGGATCGGATCAAACGCGGAGAGAACAACTGCCTCCGGTGTATCATCAATGATCAGATCCACACCGGTAAGTGTCTCCAATGTACGGATGTTACGGCCCTCACGACCGATAATCCTTCCCTTCATTTCATCACTTGGAAGCTGTACCACAGAAATTGTTGTCTCAGATACGTGATCTACCGCACATTTCTGGATAGCATTGACCACATATTCCTTGGCTTTCTTGTTGGCTTCTTCTTTGGCTCTGTTCTCAAGCTCCTTATAGAGTCTTGCAACATCCACCTTTACGTCATCTTCTACAGATTTCAGTAATTCTTCTTTTGCCTGTTCGGAGGTAAGACCTGAAACTCGTTCCAGTTCCCGTACTCCTTTTTCCTCAAGTTCATTTACTCGTTTTTCTTTTTCTTGTAACTCGTTAAATTTCGCTGTACATTCCAGCTCACGCTTCTCCACTGCATTGGCTTTTTTGTCAACAGATTCCTCTTTTGACAAAACTCGCTTCTCGTATCTCTGCAGCTCGTTTCTCCGTTCCTTGGTTTCCCTTTCCAGTTCATTTTTAGTTCGCAGAGATTCTTCCTTTACCTCAAGTAAAGTTTCGCGTTTCTTGGTCTCTGCTGCTTTCAATGCTTCATCAAGAATATTCCTTGCTTTATCCTCTGCTGTACCTACGATTTCCGCATCCTTGCGTACTTTCTTGTCAACAGCAACCTTGCAAGTAACAGGAACTGCAATAAGTAGCGTGACTACCACAGCGACAATAACACCGATAATTGTGCCTGCCACAGGAGCACCTCCTTATTTAGTTTTCATTGTACAAATACAACAATACAAGTTTAGCTGTTTTTCACATTTATGTCAAGTTTTTCTCATGAAAAAGCCGATTTTGGTTAGCACACATGAACTGTGACTTTTTTTGTATGGAATTATTCCATCTCGTGTCTCACACGGATGTTCATTTCTTCCAGAATATGAGAAATATCCTCGTACTTAAATGCTCTTCTGGCAAGGTACCCATAGAGTCTCCGCATCTGTCCTTCATCAAGCTCGGTATCCGGTGCATATTTCTTCTCTATGGTCTTCCGTAAAACGGCACGTTCATCGGGTTCCATAAGTTCTTCCATTTCCTCCCAGGCTTCCAGTGCAGTCTGACGGTCCACGCCTTTCATCTGAAGCTCGGAAAGGATCTTCTGGCGGCTCTTGGACTCCATGCGGAAAGAAATGTATGTCCTGGCATAACGGGCATCATTAATATAGCCGTAAGACTTCACATAGGCAATGGCATCCTCCACTGCCTCCGGTGAAAATTCAGCCTGACGGAGTTTATCCGTCAGGCCTTTCTCTGTACGATCCATATGTTCCAGAAGCCGCATGGCTTTCTTTCTTGCCCGGTTTCGTTCTTCCGGATTCAGCATGGATTATTCCTCTTCTTCCGTATCCGCTGTCTGTGTCGCAGCTTCTGCTGTTTCATCTGCCGGATCCAGGTGATACTGTACACGTACCTTCTTCTCGATCTCATCACGGATCTCCGGATGCTCTCTCAGGAACAGCTTGGCATTCTCACGTCCCTGTCCGATCTTATCACCCTCGTATGCATACCATGCGCCGCTCTTATTTACAATGGAGCAGTCTGCCGCAAGATCCAGGATGTCTCCCTCTCTGGAAATACCGGTTCCGAACATGATATCAAATTCTGCCTGTTTAAATGGAGGAGCCACCTTGTTCTTAACTACCTTCACACGGGTATGGTTACCTACCATCTCACCGCCCTGCTTCAGTGTCTCTACACGGCGTACATCCATACGGACAGATGCATAGAATTTCAGGGCACGTCCACCGGTTGTGGTCTCCGGATTACCGAACATTACGCCGACCTTCTCACGGAGCTGGTTGATAAAGATTACCACACAGTTGGACTTGCTGATAACAGCAGTCAGTTTACGGAGTGCCTGTGACATCAGACGTGCCTGCAGGCCCACATGGCTGTCTCCCATATCGCCTTCGATCTCTGCCTTGGGAACCAATGCTGCAACAGAGTCCACGATCACGATATCCACAGCACCAGAGCGCACCATGGTCTCTGTAATCTCCAGAGCCTGCTCTCCGTTATCCGGCTGTGAAATATAAAGATTATCAATATCCACACCGATATTCTTGGCGTAAACCGGATCAAGGGCATGCTCCGCATCGATGAATCCTGCGATTCCGCCTCTCTTCTGAACCTCGGCAACCATATGTAAAGCTACGGTTGTCTTACCACTGGACTCCGGTCCGTAGATTTCCACGATACGTCCCTTCGGCACACCACCTACGCCAAGAGCGATATCAAGGCTTAAGCATCCTGTAGGAACAGCCTCCACCTGCATATGGGAGCTGGAATCTCCAAGTTTCATAACAGAGCCCTTACCAAACTGCTTCTCAATATTTCCAAGGGCTGCTTCCAGCGCCTTCTGCTTCTCTTCACTGATCATTCTGCAATCTCCTATTCTTTCTTCTCTTCTATCGCTAAGTTTCCTGTTTTTTTCGAACCTTTGTTCGTGTTTTCTGTATTACATAGTATTATAAAACGGAATGATTGTCAAGCAGAAAAAGCAGATAGAAAGGTTTCCCTTTTTATCTGCTTTGTAAAATGAACGCCGCTTATTTTTTACTGATCGTTGGTCAGTTTCAGTTTATCCAGGATATAGAACACAAGGCTTAATGCCATGGCAACCACACACGCCAGTACCATACCGGTAAGCTCCACATTTCCAAGTTTCAGGGCAATTCCGGAAAGTCCCACAACAAAGACAACACTTGTCAGTGTCAGGTTTCTGGATTTGCTGTAATCCACGTGATTGTCAACCAGCATACGAAGTCCGGAAGTTCCGATCATTCCGTAAAGGAGGAAAGAAATTCCGCCGATAACCGGACCAGGGATAGTACTGATCAGAGCTGCCAGTTTGCCAAGGAAAGAACAGCAGATGGAAAGCACTGCCGCACCGCCGATAACCTGTACGCTGTAAACCTTTGTCACAGCCATAACACCGATGTTCTCACCGTAAGTGGTGGTCGGCACAGAACCAAGGCATCCGGAAACTGTAGTGGAGAAGAAATCCGCAAACAGGGATCTGTGAAGACCCGGATCTTTCAGAAGATTCCTTCCGACGATCTTTCCGGTTACGATCTGATGTCCGATATGCTCGGAAGTTACCAGAAGCAGTGCGGGGAAAATCGTCATGACAGCCTCAAAATTAAATTTCGGGGATGTAAAGTTGGGAAGAGCAAAAAACGCCGCTTCTCTTACCTGGGTAAAATCCAGAAGTCCGCATGCCCCTGCTGCCACATATCCTGCAATGATCGCGATCAGGATCGGAATAACAGAAAGAAAACCACGGAACAGGATCTGCCCGAATACCGCAACTCCAAGTGTCACCAGAAATACGATCACATTCTTCGGATCTACCTTTTCATCCAGAAGTCCTGCCGTGCTTGCCGCATTTCCCGCAAGTTCCAGACCGATCAGTGCAACTACCGGTCCCATTGCCGCGGTAGGAAGCACGATATCGATCCAGTCCGTTCCACACTGACGGACAATAAACGCCACGCACATACCTGCGATACCAAGTACGACGAAACCGCCAAGGGCATACTCATAACCGTACTTGCTGATGACCAGAAGTGCCGGTGAAAGAAAGGCAAAACTGGAGCCTAGGTATGCCGGTGCCTTTCCTTTTGTGATGAAAATAAAAAGAAGTGTTCCCACGCCGTTCATCAAAAGCACGATGGCCGGATTGATGCCAAAAAGGAACGGCACCAGTACGGATGCTCCGAACATGGCAAACATGTGCTGGATACTTAACGGTATCAGCATTTTTGCAGGTACTTTTTCTTCGACCTGTATGATTCTTTTTTCCACTCTCAAATCCTCCGTTTTTTATTATCCCACCGATTATAGCACAGGTTTTCTCATCGTGGGAGATTTTTTCCGCAAATATGCGTATGCTGTGTGGTATACTGTTGTTATCTCTTGGAAAACAGACGGATTCCGCAAATGCAAGTACAGTCTGTTCCGGACGAATTTTTTCAGAAAGGACTTTTCTTCTATGAAAGCATACGAACGACTTTTATCCTATGTAAAAATATTCACACCAAGCAACGAAGAAAGCACTTCCTCCCCTTCTTCCAGATGTCAGTTTGACCTGGCCCGCCTTCTTGTGGAGGAACTGAAAGGGCTTGGCATCTCTGATGTAACACTGGACGATCACTGCTATGTTTACGCGCATCTTCCGGCCACAGAAGGTCTGGAACACTGCAAAGCCCTCGGCTTTATCGCACATATGGACACAGTTTCCGATTTCTGCGACCATGCAGTCACACCTGTGATCACTGAAAATTATGATGGAAAAGAACTCCCTCTTGGTACAAGCGGCAGAACGCTTTCTCCGGAAATGTTCTCACACCTTACTTCTCTTGCCGGACGGACACTCATCACCTCAGACGGAACCACAATTCTGGGCGCAGATGACAAGGCAGGAATCGCAGAAATCGTCACAGCGCTGGAGCATATCCTTGTGGAAAAAATCCCTCATGGGCCTCTCTGTGTTGCTTTTACACCGGATGAAGAGATTGGCATGGGGCCTGCTCACTTTGATATAAAAAAATTCGGTGCAGATTATGCCTACACCCTGGATGGAGATACGGAAGGCGAGATCCAGTACGAAAACTTCAATGCCTGCAGCGCAAAGGTAACTTTCCAGGGTGTTAATGTCCATCCCGGTTCTTCCAAAAATACCATGATCAACGCTGCCCTTGTTGCCATGGAATTTAATTCCATGCTCCCCTCTGCGGATACGCCAAGGAACACAGAGGACTATCAGGGATTTTTCCATCTGTGCTCCATGAAAGGAGATGTTTCCCAGGCTGAACTTCAGTATATTGTCCGGGATCACGATGCCGCTTCTTTTGAAGTCCGCCAGAAGACTCTTGCACATATCACCAAAATTCTCAACGAAAAATGGGGTGAAGGTACCGTGACCCTTACCATCACCCAGCAGTACCGCAATATGAAAGAGATCATTGATACCTGCCCGTGGCTGATCACCCTGGCAGAGGATGCCTGCCGTGCCTGCAGTGTCACACCGCTGATCTTGCCTATCCGTGGCGGCACAGACGGAGCCCAGTTAAGTTTCATGGGACTTCCCTGCCCGAACCTTGGAACCGGCGGACATGCCTATCACGGGCCTTATGAGCACATTACTGTTGAAGGAATGGATGCTGCTGTAGATGTTACCCTGGAGATTATAAAACTGTTTTCCCAAAGGAAAGGCTAAAAAGAAATTTCTTCAAAAACCTGAATCGCCAGAAATCTGATATAAACAAAAAATACCCACAGATCCTCCAGCCGGTTATTTTCCGGAATAAATCTGTGGGTATTTCTATACCATATAAAATTCATCTGAACCAGGTCGAATCAGACGAAGACTTCCTTGATTCGGTTAAATAATCTTCATCATTCTCGCCAGTTTCTTCATATACCTTCCACCAGGCATCATGCCCAGATCTTCTTCACTTGGCTTACTTACAAACAGATATACAATAAAGTACACTGTAGCTGCCAGAATCACAGAAATACCAAGGCAGATCACATTGGAGTGAATCAGCGCATACAGTCCGTAATATACCACTCCTGCAACAACTCCCATTGGAATAGATGCCAGGAACGGGCTTAAATAAGCACTTCTCCACGGATTCTTATAACCCATGTATTTCTTGATGGAACGGTCATTAAGAAGACACATCACAACCGCATAGACGATCTGCGCGATGACAATGGTATAAACTCCAAGGTTGGTAAATACCAGAAGCAGTGCCATAGCGATCACATCGGCCACCAGAGCGATGGCTGCATGGATCATCGGAAGTTTCGGCTTGCCGATTCCCTGAAGTACACCGTTGGTAATATTAGAGTTACCGTTGAGGATAATGGTAATCCCTCCCAGAATCAGAAGCTGTCCGCCCACACCATTGGTTCCCGGGAAGATCAGTCTTGTGATCGGTCCGGAAAGAACCGCAAGACCTACTGCCGCCGGAATGGAGATCAGCATGCTGATCCATGTGGCACGGTCTGTTTTCATATTGGCGCCTTCGATATCATGCATGGCATAATGTGCAGAAACCTCTGGAATCATGGAAGTCGGCGCCGTACTTGCCAGGGTAAGCGGGATATTGATCAGTGTCATATAATATCCGTACTCGGAATACAGGGTCTGGATCACGTCTTTGGCAGCGCCTTTGATGTCCATAATACCGGAATACATATAGCTGTTGATATATCCGTTTACGTTGTAGATAAATGCGCTGAGAATGATCGGCATGATGATAAGCACGATATTACTCATTACATGTCCCATGCTCTCATTCACAGAGTGATGGTCATTAGCGATCCTTTTTCGAATGATCTTACGGTTTACCCCGTAGACGATCAGCATAAAGATCAGAGCGGACGCCACACCGGCACCGGTACCCATGGTAGCACCTGCCGCACCCCAGCGATGGACCAGATCCATATCTCCCGTTGCGGAGAAGTGCTGAATAAATACATGTGACATCAGAAGCGCAAAGGTTGCCACAAAAATCTGTTCAATAATCTGTGAGATCGATGTCGGCATCATATTGCGGTATGCCTGGAAATATCCGCGGAATACACCGCACAGACCAGACATGAAAATTGTAGGCGCAAGCATCTGCAGTGCCAGACGGGCATTTGCCATACTGTCCGGAACCAGGATTCCCGCACCAAATACACAGACAAGTGCCACGATGCCGCCGGCAACTGCCGCATAGATCAGAGCACCGTAAAATACTTTCTGTGCATCTTTATATCTGTGAAAAGCGATCTTTTCCGCCATGATCTTGGATACCGCCTGTGGAATACTGAAAGACGCGATCATCAGCAGAATGAAATATACATTCTGTGCAAACTGGAAAAGTGCAAAACTCTGGCTTCCCAGTGTGGTTGAAAGCGGGCTCTTGTACAGCATTCCGATGATCTTGGAGATCAGCGCCGCAACCATAAGAAAAGAGGCGTTTTTCACAAGTGTGTTATCGTTTTTTTTACCCATTTTACTTTCCTTAACTTAAATATTCTCGATCTGCCAGTCAATGGGTTCTTCCCCGTTGGCTTTCAGAAATTCGTTGGCCTTACTGAAATGTTTGCATCCGAAAAATCCCCGGTAAGCAGAAAGGGGGCTTGGATGTGGTGCTTCCAGGATCAGATGCTTCGGATTGTGAAGCATGGATGCTTTCATCTGGGCAGGCCGGCCCCAGAGAAGAAATACGATTGGACGGTCCTCCTCGTCCAGGATCCGGATGGCGGCATCGGTAAACTGTTCCCAGCCGATCCCCCTGTGGGAATTGGCCTGATGGGCACGGACTGTCAGCACTGTGTTTAAAAGAAGCACGCCCTGTTTTGCCCATTTTTCCAGATTGCCGTTGTTTGGGATGTAACATCCCATATCATCCTCAAGTTCTTTATAAATATTCACCAGGGATGGCGGTGTTTCCACACCTTTTTTTACGGAAAAACAAAGCCCGTGGGCCTGTCCGTCATTGTGATAGGGGTCCTGTCCCAGGATCACAACCTTCACCTGATGCAGCGGCGTAAAATGAAACGCATTGAACAGATCTTCCGGAGGCGGAAAAATCTTTCTTGTTCTGTATTCTGTCATCACGGTTTTATAAAGTTTAGCATAGTAAGGCTGGTGAAACTCACCTTTCAGCGCCTCCTGCCAGTCTCCCGCTATAGGAGCCATATCCTTCACCTCTCATCCAACTTATCTTCTCACGGAAATTCCTTTTTCCGCAAGGTAATCCTTCACTTCCCGGATCTCCAGTTCTTTGTAGTGGAACAGAGATGCTGCCAGTGCCGCGTCTGCTCCGCCTTCAGTCAGTGCATCATAAAAATGCTCCAGAGTTCCGGCACCACCGGAAGCGATCACCGGAATGGAAACCGCATCTGCAACAGCTCTTGTAAGTTCAATATCATATCCTGCCTTGGTTCCGTCACAGTCCATGCTGGTAAGAAGGATCTCACCTGCGCCAAGTTCTTCCACCTTCTTTGCCCATGTAAGAGCATCGATACCGGTATCCAGTCTTCCGCCATGTTTGTAGATATTCCAGCCGCCATCCGGCCTTCTCTTGGCATCAATGGCAACTACCACACACTGGCTTCCGAATTTCTGTGCAGCCTCATGGATCAGCTCCGGGCGGTCGATGGCTGCGGAATTTACAGAGATCTTATCTGCACCTTCACGGAGAAGTTTCCGGAAATCATCCACAGTACGGATTCCTCCACCTACGGTAAAGGGGATAAATACATTGGCAGCAACAGCTCTTACCATATCTACCACCGTATCACGCTCTTCACAGGAAGCCGTGATATCAAGAAAAACAAGCTCGTCCGCACCGGCTGCGTCATAAGCTTTGGCAATTTCCACCGGATCTCCGGCATCTTTCAGATCAACAAAATTCACGCCTTTTACTACACGTCCTTTATTTACGTCCAGACATGGGATAATTCGTTTTGTAAACATGATTATGCCTCCTCCTTTCCGGTGCCTGCCTCAAGTGCCGCAAAATTCTCAAGGATCTTCAAGCCCCACCGGCTGCTTTTTTCCGGGTGGAACTGGCATGCAAATACATTCCCCTTCTCCACAGATGCGTGAATACATGTACTGTACTGCGTGGTGGCTTTCACGATCTCTTCATCTTCTGCCTGAAGATAATAGGAATGTACAAAGTAAACGTATGTGTTTTCCGGAATATCTTTAAATAATCTTCCGCTGTTCTGAAGATGCAGGGAATTCCATCCCATATGCGGGATCTTCAGTCCCGGGCTTGGCGGGATCCGTAAGATCTTTCCCTTCAGGATTCCAAGGCCTTCCACTCCCTGAGTCTCATCACTGCTCTCAAAAAGCAGCTGCAGTCCAAGACAGATTCCAAGAAATGGAGTTCCTTTTTCCACGATCTCATGTATTACCGGAACAAGTCCGTACTTATTGAGATTCTCCATAGCATCGCCAAAACTTCCAACACCTGGAAGAATTACTTTATCTGCTTTCAGAAGCACCTGGGGATCTCTTGAGACGACAGTCTCCTGTCCCAGATACTGAAGTGCTTTTTCCACACTTTTTATGTTTCCTGCATCGTAGTCAATGATTCCTATCATAATAATGCTTCCTCCTGCTCTTTTGTATCTCGATATTCCTCTCTCACCTTCGATTTACATTGATTTAGTATAACGCAAAAACAGGCGGTTGCAAAGACTTTTCTCTGCTGCCGCCCGTTTTTTCGCATTATCACACTAAAGTTTCATTATTTCCGATCCAGTGTAAACCAGAATTCCACACCATTGTCAAAGTTCTGCACGCCGTATTCCTGGTTCATGCTTTCCATGATAGCTTTTACAATGGACAGACCGATACCGCTTCCACCGTATTCCCTGGTTCTCGCTTTATCAACTTTATAAAATTTATTCCAGAGATTTGGCACATCTGCCTCAGGGATCGGAGTTCCTGTGTTAAATACACTGATCTTCACACGGTTATCCTCATCCTGAAGTTTGATCTCGATCTCTTTTTCACCATCCAGATGATTCAGGGCATTGCTTACATAGTTTGTCACAACCTCTTCGATCTTAAACTCATCGGCCCATACATAAACCGGCTTCTCCGCCTCAAAGATCACATTGGCCTCTTTCTGTCCGATCATGATATTCATGGTCTGGAGTACACCACGGATCAGGGATACGATATCAAACCGCTCCATCACAACTGCATCTTTGCCGGATTCCAGCTGGTTCAGGGTAAGAAGATTTTTTACCAGTTTATTCATCTTGGAAGCTTCATCCATAATGACATCGCAGTAGAACTCTCTGCTCTCAGGGTCATCGGAAATGTTTTCTTTCAGACCTTCTGCGTAGCCCTGGATCAGAGCGATGGGAGTTTTCAGCTCATGAGATACGTTATCCAGAAATTCTTTTCGCATCTTGTCGATCTTGATCTTGTCCTCAATGTCCCGCTGCAGTTCATTGTTTGCGGATTTCAGTTCACTGATGGTGGTCTCAAGCTGTGAAGACATCCGGTTGAAATTATCTCCCAGGACATCGATCTCATTGCCCACCTTGCTCTCGTATTTTGCCTCAAAATCCAGATCTGACATTTTTTTTGAAAGATCCGTAAGCTCACTGATGGGACGGGTGATCCGTCTGGTCACAACCATAATGATCAGGCCGCTTAAGATTATGATCATCAGGCCTACCACAAAGTAGAACTTATTGGAAATATTGGCGCTCTCCCGGATGCTTTCAAGTGGTGTCCTTATAATAAAATAATGATCATCATCCAGCTGTCCCCAACATTCCACATAATCCATTCCCGCAAACCGGTCGTGGGACTGCTGAATCGTATAGTTGTCGCCTTCTTTCAGAGTCCGGCTCTTATCTCCGTCCTCATCCAGATCGTAGACATAGCCAAACAGTTTGCTCTGAAGCATTTTTTCATTTTCGCCCCAGGAAAGCCAGCTGGTATTGCTGCTGTCGATGATGACCCAGGAAAGATTGTTTCTGGAGCTTGCCCTTTGCACCTCATCCGGGATACTTTCTGATCCTTCCCCGCTGTCACTGTTCATCATCTTGTCAATGTCTGTATTTTCCAGCGTTGTGCGGAGATCCAGAAGTACATCGATTTTTTTTGTCACATAATATTTTTCAAGAAAAGCTCCGTTGATCACGGTGATGGTCAGGATGGATAAAAACAGCAGTCCGATAAAATATGCGGTGATCTGATGGCGGAGACTGTGGATTTTTTTCTGCTTTTGTTTTTTCGCCTGCTTTTTCATTCTCCTACCTCAAACTTGTATCCCATACCCCAGACTGTCTTGATGTACTCTCCTTTGTCGCCCATTTTGCTTCTCAGCTTCTTGACATGGGTATCAATGGTCCTTGCATCTCCGAAGTAATCATAATTCCACACAGAATTGAGGATCTTTTCTCTGGAAAGGGCGATTCCCTCGTTCTCCAGGAAATATGTCAGAAGCTCGAATTCCTTGAAACTTAAATCCATCGGTTTATCATCTACCGTTGCCTGATGTGCTGCCTTGTCGATAACGATGCCACCTGCGGAAAGTACCTCGTCCGGGTTACTCTGTCCGGTTCTTCGAAGGATAGCTTCTACACGTGCCACCAGGATCTTTGGGCTGAAAGGTTTGGAAATGTATTCATCTACCCCAAGTTCAAATCCCAGAAGTTCATCACGTTCATCGCCTCTTGCTGTCAGCATGATAATCGGAACCTTGGAATTCTTGCGAATCTCACGGCATACTTCCCAGCCGTCCATCTTCGGCATCATCACGTCCAGAATCAGCAGTGCGATGTCTTTTTCTTTATAAAAAATATCCATGGCTTCCTCACCGTCACCAGCTTCCAGTACCTGGAAATTCTTTTTGGTCAGGAAATCTTTTACCAGTTTTCTCATTCTGCTTTCGTCATCTACTACAAGAATCTTTAATGCGTCCATTCTATCTTCCTCCGTTTCTATGATTATCCCTCTGTCGTGTATATTCTCGTCATTTATACTGGTAATATATCATAGGTTTGTGTTGTGTGTGTGAACGTAATTTCATTTTTTAAGAAAATTTTGTGTAAAGCAAATATAAAAAAGAGAACCCTTTCACATTCAAAAGGATTCTCCGATTTTTTCTCCCATAAGTACTCTTGTTTCCATTCCTGCCTGTGAATTTTTGAGGATATCTTCATCTGGCTTTACCGCATTTTTTTCGGTGATCAGCACAATGGTGGAACCTCCGAAAGCAAAATTGCCTTTTTCCTCTCCACGTTTCACAGATGCCCTTCTTGGCCGGTTTTCGATCTTCCCCACAAAGAGAGCACCAACTTCCATCATCAGCACGGTACGGAAATTTTCTGTTTTCAGAAGGGAATATTCCCGGCTGTTTTCTTTATAAATAGGACAGGCATCGTTTGCTACGGGATTGACTGTATGCAGGATTCCCGGGATTCGGATCCGCCTGGACTCTGCTGCATTATCCGGGTAAATATATCTGTGATAATCCTGGACGCAGAGACGAAGTACCCATACATAACCACCCTGATATCTTTTTCCAAGGGAAGGATTCCTTAAAAGTTCCTCCACTGTATATTCAGTCTGTTTGATATGAAGACGGGCTTTTTCATCTACAGGATATACGCTGGCACGGCAGTCACAGGGACTGATAAAATGCCCGGGTTCCATATCGATCCTGCGGGCATCTTTTCGGATCTTACGCTTAAAGAAATCATTGTAGGAAGTATATTTCCGTTTTTCATAATCACTCATATCCAGATGATTGAGCCGGATAAACGGTTCCACCGCTGCCGCCGAAATCCTGGAATCCAGAAATTTTCCCATGGCAATGGAAACAGCCGGATTGACCAGGGGACGGATCATCATACGCCCGGCCACTGAACCATAGATCTTTTCCAATAGATTATTCTGAAAAGAATCCTCTTCTTTAATATTTCCCTTTCTGTCTGCTGTCCGGATCATAAACTACCGCCTCTCTCCATGGAAAGTTTGTAGAGATAATTGAATTTCCACCATCCTTCATTGTAGAAAAGGACCAGAAGAACTGCCACTGCAACTACCGCAACGATGATCACCAGCTCCCGGTTGGTCGGCTTACGGAATTTAAAATCCAGGATAAACAGAAGTCCTACTGCCAGCATTGCAATGTGAAGGATCACCACGAACCATTTATACTCCGGAAAAAGCAGTGATACCACAAACAGAAGAGGCAGAATCACGGACATGGACGTGATGGGAAGTCCCTGATAATATTTCCGGTTCTCGGAAGTTTCATTCTGGCGTTTCTCTTCCATAACATTGAAATATGCCAGGCGGATCAGGCCTGCAAGGCCATAGAATAAAAGAATGGCAATTCCGTAAATATGATACATACCAAGTTTAAATCCCAACACAATGGGAAGGATTCCAAAACAGACGATATCTGCAAGGGAATCGATCTGAATTCCGAAACACTTCTCTTCCTCCGTTCTGTTCTTCTTGGTTCTCGCAATCTTTCCGTCAAACATATCGCACAGTCCGGAAAATGCCAGACAGCACACTGCTGCCGAAATATGGTCTGTCACAGCGCAGAAGATCCCGATCATGGAAGACACTACGCTTATGTAAGTCATTATTACCGTGTAATCATAAAATCCTATCATTTGCACACCTCATTTTTTCTCTTTCGATTACTTTTTCCCAATAGTCAGCTGCGCCACTACTGTAAACACTGCACTGATCAGCAGTTCCCCGTAATATCCAAGACCTCTGCTAAGTACCATTCCCGGAAGCAGCAGTCCCCCGAATACCGGGCTGAAAATATTAAGGAACAACGTCTCACTGATTCCCATTCCTCCCGGAAGCGGCAGCATATCCACAGATACCGAGATCACTGCCTGGAGAAAAAGGATCTCCCAGAATCCGGTACCGTGAAGGCCAAAAGCCTGATATACAAACCAGGTTACCGCAAACAGTGCCATACGCTGGATAAAAGTGATTCCAATAACTTTAACGATCACAAATGGATTATTCTTCAGATATGCCGCAGTATTTCGGTAAGTATCCATGGAATCTTCCAGTTTTTTCAGCCGCCCCTCTTTTTTCTTCATCAGATGAAGCCGCTCCAGAAGTTTCATTCCCTTTACCAGGATTGCTTTTGCCAGAAGGGGATGGAACACCAGGATGGTCATAAATGTAACGCAGAAAATATTCAGTGCCAGGCCCAGATAAAACACCGGCAGGATTCCTTCCAGATATTTATGGAGAAATCCTCTTCCGAAAATCGCGATTCCCACACCGATCACCACAAGCACCAGTTTATAGGTGATGGTTACAATCATCAGGATCACCGTTGATACCGGAATGGAAATCTTTTCTTTTTTCATATAGTAGATCTGCATGGGCTGTCCGCCACTGGCGGACGGTGTGATACAGCTGAAAAAGAAACCCACAGAAGAAAACAAAAAGCAGGTTCTCTTTTTCAGACAGATCCCACTGGACCTCATCATGTACCAGATGATGATGGATTCCCCCCAGATAAAAAATGCTACCAGTGCAATTCCCGGAACCAGCCACCGTTTATCTGCTCTGTGTATGGCATCCATCATGGAAGATAAATCTTCTCCGTGAAAAACACCGTAGACAGTCAGGGCAAACACTACTGCCAGAAACACTCCGTTAAATATGATCTTTTTTCTGCTCTTCATCCCTTGGCACCTTCTGTATATCTGTTGATCTTCTTCTCAATTTTAGTTCCAAACCGTTCATAAATATGCCAGATTTCTGTTTTCTGTCCCAGCATAAAGCATATCTGTGCCAGGATTACACCACCGGCTACATCCACCAGAACATGCTGCTTGGTAAAAAGGGTAGACAGAAAAACCAGCACAGCCAGCACAAAGGATACGCCCTTGTACCATGCCGGAATTCTTTTCTGATCTTTGATTCCCAGGAAACAGAACCAGCTTACCAGACAGTGAATGGATGGAAAAAGGTTATCCGCCGCATCAATGGAATAAAGCCACCCTGCCAGCAGATTCCAGAACCCGCTTCCTTCGATCGCCGGTCTTGTGTTGGTGGTTGGATATACCAGAAATATGATCAGACACACGCAGCGGGATATAAAATCTGCGGTAAAAAAACGGTAAACCTGTTCCTTCTCCTGCCTTGCCGCAAGAATATAATTCACTGCCCAGAATATATAACATCCGAAATAGACAATTAAAAACTGCGGCACAAACGGGAGCCGCAGGTCAAGACTACTTTCTATGTTGTGATGGTACCAACCGCCTGCAATTGCCCTTGAACCGGAATATACAAGACAGTTAAATACAAATGAAAAAACAAGGGGAAAAAGCCCGTACGCAGGTACAACCCCTGTTACATATTTCCAAAAACGTTTCATAAATTCACGCCTCATTATTTTATTGATCTCAGGAAGAAAACGTATTTTTTCCTGATGTTTTCTGTTACTCACAGTATAACAGTCGGGGCATATGGTTTCAACTAAATATGGGAATTTTAAGAATTGTTAAGATTTCAGTTCAGCTAATTTTTCTTTTTTGTTCATACTTTTTTCAGAATGACGTCACAGAATGACCACAAAATGTGAGTATATTATTAGATGTGCAAAGGGTACTACCTTTGATAACACTTTTTTCTTTTTCATACTGCCGGGGCTACCTCCAAACAAAGCCCCGGCCTCCTTCCTTTTTATTTCCCCATTTTTTAATTGTGCCATGCAAGACGTACACTGGACGGATGTACTTCTTTTGTCATCCAGTCTACATCGTTGGTGATCCAGTCCATGATACCCAGCTGGCGTGTCTCCCATGCGATGGTTGCCTCTCTTGCTTCCGGTGTTTCTTCCACTTCCATGGTGGTGTCGATCTCATCGTATCCGAAAATATATCCGCCTGCGCTCCAGATGCTGAAGTTGCTGTCCGGGCCCGGATCTATTGTATCGCCTCTCTGTGCCACAAGTCCGTCATGACGGGCTTTGTATTCTTCCTCACAGCCGTCTTTTAATTTTGTCATGAACATTCTGTGGCGGATCAGCTCTTTGTTTTCTCTCACAACACCAAAATTATGATACATCAGACGCATGTCTTTTCCAGGGGTGGAGATCCAGGTAAATGTATCCTGGATTTTTTCGGTCAGTGCTGCTTTTACTTTCTCCTCTTTTGGAGAGATCACAGCTCCGTCTGCATTTTCATAATATCCGAAGATCAGGTCTGCAGCATTCCAGATGCTGAAATTATGAATGCCGTTGCGATCCAGATATGCGGTAAGCTCCGGCCAGATTTCGCCTAAGGTCTTACGGTAATCGTTCATTTTTCCTTCTTTTACTTTCATTGCAAAAGCATGTCGTTCCATTTATCTTTCCTCCTGTTGTCTTTTTCTCTCCACATTCTGAATTGATTTTATCACTTTTATCCTGCATTTACAATTATGAAGACATATTTGTCAGACAGATATTCGTACTCTGCATTCAGTACTTTCTCAGGCCAGATAAAACATCACCATCAGAGGCATGGTTATAATACTTACCAGCGTTGTCATTACATTGATGGTGCTGGCATAGACCGGATCCTGGTCGTAGAGCTGCGCCAGTTGAACAACCGTTGTTGCCGACGGTGTAATCACCGCCATCAGACTGATCAGAAGGATTGTTTTTCCATCTTTTACCAGCGACGCCACTGGCAGATATTTCAAAAGCAGAAGTATAATCAACGGAGTCACCACCATTTTCAGGATCGTGATCAGATAGATCCTTAAATGGCTGAAAATATCTTTCCAGTCTACCTCCGTCATGGTCATTCCAAGCATGATCATGCACACCGGTCCCAGAGTAGCCGAGATCTGGCTCATGGCGTTTCCAAGAATCACCGGCAGTCTGATCTGCGTAAAGAACAGAACAATGCCGAGAATAATGGCAATCAGATTGATGTTGCAGAGGATTTTTTTCCAGTTGACGCCTGCCTTTGACTCCATCAGGGACTGTCCATGAGTCCACATCAGGATCATCTGTACGCTTAAAAACGCACTGGCATAGATCACCCATTTTTCACCAAGGACTACTGTTACAAGTGGAATCACCAGATTTCCGGAATTGGAATAGATGATGGATTCTTTTTCCACCACGCTTAATTTCAGCGGTTTTCCGATGATCTGGATAAATACCAGAAGGAAAATATGGATCAGGATTGCTGCCGCCATTGCCAGAAGAAAACCATCCCGGATGCTTCTGGAATATTCAATCTGAAAAGCATTGATCATCACGCATGGCATGATGATGTAAATGCAGATGACCGAGAGCGTCTTGCTGCTTTTCGCATCGATCAGTCCACGTTTTACCACTCCAAACCCGCAGGCCATCATCAGAAAAAATACGATGATCTGCTGCAATAATTGTAAAGTTATCATTTTCTTTTCTCTCCCTCTGTACGCATCAGTTCTGCTCCAGCTCTTTCAGTGCCGTCTGAAGCTGTGTGTCTTCCTCATGTGTAAGTTCTGCCCAGTCTGTAATGTCTCCGGAAAGCTCTGCCTCCACATCCGGAGTGATTCCTTTTTTGTTGATGTCATTGCCCTTTGGTGTAAAATATTTCGCGATGGTAATCTTTACCGCACTGCCATCGGTAAGTGGCTGGATGGTCTGCACCACGCCTTTTCCATAAGTAGTTGTCCCTACGATGGTTCCAATCCCGTAGTCCTTCACTGCTCCCGCAAAAATCTCCGATGCACTGGCACTGTTTCCGTTTACCAGAACAGCCAGCGGTATATCCAGTTCATTTTTTCCGTCGCAGGTTTCCTCTTCCCGTTTTCCGTTTTTGTCCTCTGTATAAACGATCAGTCCTTCCGGAAGGATCTGGCGGAGTATATCACAAACTGTATTCAGAAGCCCTCCCGGATTATCACGGAGATCGACTACCAGTTTTTTCATTCCCTGACTTTTAAGATCTGCAAATGCTTTTTTATACTGATCACTGGTTACCTCGGAAAACTCGGAGATCCGGATATAACCGGTGTCTCCGGAAAGCATCTCATGGGAAACAGTCTTGATCTCCACATCCCGGATCTCCACTTTGATATCCTGGGTTTTCTCTTCATTTTCTCTCTGTATGGTCAGTGTTACAGAATCTTTCTCGCTGTCACGAACCATGGAAGCAATATCGGAAGTTTCTTTTTCTGTGACATCCGTCCCATCTATTGCTTTGATCACGTCTCCGGTTTTCAACCCTGCCTGTTCTCCCGGTCCGCCTTCATAAAGCTGTACCACTTTTGCCCCTCCGTCGTTATCTTTCTGAAGGACTGCCCCGATTCCCACATAGGAACCTTCGTTGGATGTATTCAGCTCTTTATACTGTTCTGCCGTATAATAAGTGGAGTATGGATCCTGCAGTCCACTGAGCAGACCTGCATAAAGTCCTTCTCTCAGACTGCTTTCATCCTTTTCATCCAGATATTCTTCATCGATCAGCTCTTCCAGGTAATTCAGCTTCTGGACTGTCTTCATATCTGACAGCGCATTTCCTTTGGGAAACAGAACTTTCTGGTAGCTGACAAACCCGGCTCCTGTCACAACAAGCGTGGCTGCCACTCCGATGGCTACGCCTTTTTTGAACTCTTTATTTTTCATATCTTTCCTCTTTCTTTATATACCGAAAACGGCTGCCGGTTTTCCGACAGCCGCTGCTATAAATTATTTTCTTATACTCTGAGATGTTTTCTTGTTGTGAAGAAGCTTCCCAGAAGACCGATTCCAACACCAAGACCAAGACCCATGGGGATCAGTCCTTCATAGATCTGCCAGATCGGAATAAAATCCACAATACCGGTGAGCACATTGAATTTCATCAGGATAAACTCAACTGCAGAATTATACAGGAAGAACAGTCCAACCAGCGGAATGGCTGCGCCGATCACACCCAGAATAATTCCTTCCAGAAGGAATGGAAGACGTACAAATGCATCGGTAGCTCCTATATATTTCATAATACCAATCTCTTCCTTACGGACCGAAATACCCATCGATACAGTATTGCTGATCAGGAATACAGAAATGATCAAAAGGATTGCAATGACGGCAATGGATACATAAGAAACCAGTTTGTTAATAGATCCCAGTGTCTTAGAAGCCTGCTCAGACTGATTTACCTTGCGGACATGATCCAGACTCTGGATATAATTTACCAGCTCTGTCTGCTTGGTGATATCGTTAAGATATACCTGATAGTTGGAAGAATTGGCAAGAGGATTATCATCCTTAAATCCATCTGCTGCATCTTCATCGCCAAAATATTTCTGTTTATAATCTTCCCACGCCTGGTCTGCAGACTGATAATCCATTCTGGCAACTTCCGGTCTGGCCTGAATGGCAGCGCCGACTGCCTGGATCTCTTCCTCTGTAGTTCCCTCATCAAAGAATACCGTAATTGGCACTTCTTCTTCTACTTTATGTGCTATGGAATTTACGTTGTTAACAATAGAATAGAAAATTCCTACCAGAAAGATGCATGCAGCCATTGTAATGATACATGCCAGGGAAAACATCCAGTTTCTTTTTATATTCTTAAATCCCTGCTTCAGGGTATACCAGATCGTACTAGGCCTCATGATATCCTCCCTCTTTCTCATCGCTGATGATCTTTCCATTGTGCATGGTGACTACTCGTTTACGCATGGCATTGACGATGTCTTTGTTATGGGTGACTACCAGAACGGTGGTTCCTCTGTCATTGATCTGCTCCATCAGAGCCATGATCTCCTCGGAAGTCTTCGGATCCAGGTTTCCGGTTGGCTCATCTGCCAGAAGGATGTCCGGGCGGTTTACCAGTGCTCTGGCAAGGGCAACTCTCTGCTGCTCACCACCGGAAAGTTCATCCGGATATGCCTTATATTTCCCTGCAAGACCTACTTCCTGGAGAACCTCCGGAACACGTTTACGGATCACGCGGGTCGGTCTTCCGATAACACGCTGTGCAAATGCTACGTTCTCATATACATTACGGTCTTTTAACAGGCGGAAATCCTGAAATACTACGCCAAGCTTTCTGCGATATTTGGCCACACGTCTGTGTTTCATCTTCTCCAGACGTTCTCCGCTGACTGTAATGGTTCCATTGGTAGAATCCAGCTCTTTCATCAGAAGCTTGATCAGTGTGGATTTACCGGAACCACTGCTTCCTACTACAAATACAAATTCCCCTTTATCAACATGTAAGTTCGCATGATTCACAGCCGGAAGACCCGGACCATAAGATTTGCTCACATCTACAAGATCGATCATATGTATCCTCCTCTATATTGCAAAAGCATAATTATCTTAACTTTTTTGTAACATTATTGTAATATATATCTCGCATAAATGCAAGAATAAATTTTTCAGGCTGTAACAGCCCTCTTCGAGTTATTTATTTTATAATAAAAATGCAAAAAATACAATAGAGCCCCAAGGGTTATCTGTGAAGTTCATGTGAAATCTTCAAATTATTATTGAAGGCACACGATATCCCGCTGCAAAAAAATCATACAAAAACTGCCGCCCATTCCGGTAAGGAACAGGCAGCAGTCAAAAAATCTGATCTGATGATATTAATATTCAAGCGTTTCCATGTACTTCATATAACGCACAACCATCAGTGCAATCTTAAATGTGATGGCATCCTCAAACACCCGAAGATCCAATCCGGTACTCTTCTGGAGTTTATCCAGGCGGTATACCAGTGTATTTCTGTGAATGTACAGCTGACGTGAAGTCTCGGATACATTCAGGCTATTCTCGAAGAATTTATCGATGGTGACAAGTGTCTCCTCATCGAAGTCGTCCGGAGATTTGTTATCAAAGATCTCACGGATAAACATCTTACACAGAGGAATAGGCAGCTGGTAGATCAGTCGTCCGATTCCCAGTGAGCTGTATGCGATCACTTCCTTGTCTCCAAAGAAGATCTTACCTACATCAAGCGCCATACGCGCTTCCTTATAGGAACGTGAAACTTCCTTCAGCTCATTGACGATGGTACCGTATGCCATATGGACATCCTCACCGTCTTTATTCAGGTCAAGAGTATCCAGAATGGTGTGAGCCAGCTTATCCATCTCCGGATAGCCCTCTCCTTCTTCCAGTTCCTTGACAATAATAATGCTCTTCTCATCAACTGCAGTGATAAAATCTCTGCTCTTTCCGCCAAAAAGGCTCTTCACGCTCTCCACGGAGCTGTGATCTTTCTCCTGGTTCAGTTCCAGGATCATGACTACACGACGGACATCTGCTTCAATATGAAGTTTCTTCGCTCTGTTGTAAATATCCACCAGAAGAAGATTATCAAGAAGAAGATTCTTGATAAAGCTGTCCTTGTCAAAACGCTCCTTGTACGCTACGATCAGATTCTGGATCTGGAAGGCTGCAAGTTTACCTACCATATAAGTATCCTCATCATCTCCATGGGCTACCAGGACGTATTCCAACTGATAATCATCACAGACCTTAAAGTACTGAAATCCCTTGACAAGCTGGCTGTCCGCCTGGGATTCTACAAAAGCCTGGATATCTGCCGGCTGGATTTCAAAATCAGAAAAGGTAGACGCCAGTACCTTACCGTCTGTGTCAATGACACAAAATTCCGTCCTTGATATTTCTTTAAGTCCCTCGAGCGTATTCTGTAACACCTGATTCGATATCATTCCGTTCAATCCCTTCTCACTTATGTGTATGCTTATCTTCTGTCTTTCCCTCTCTATCTATGGCTATTTTAATACAAAATCACCAAAAATAAAAGAGGAAAACTGAAAAAATTTACAAATTTTTGTTGAAATCCGCCTAATTTTTCTCTATAAAGCCTTCTCCGTGAACCTCTCTTGCATCGGAAACAATCACAAAAGCATCGGGATCAATATCATCCACCAGCTCTTTCAGCTTCACGATTTCCTTCTTATTTACCACACAGAAGATGATGGTTTTCTCCTGGCCGGAGTACATACCCTTGCCACAGATTCCGGTTGCCCCGCGGTCCAGGTCTTCCATAATGACTTTTGCCACCTCATCCGGCTTCTCCGTAATGATAAATGTCTGCTTGGAAAACTTCAGACCTTCGATCAGGCTGTCGGATACTTTTGTTACCAGATAAACTGCAATGATGGCATACAGAGCACGCTGGATGCCAAACACATACATACCCACAATTACAACAAGACCGTCAATAAACTGCATAATCTGTGCGATGGAATAATGACGCAGATATTTCTGGATCAGCGCTGCCATCATATCTGTTCCGCCTGTGGTTCCCTGTCCAAGGAAAACCATTCCGATACCGATTCCCTGGATCACACCACCATATACAGCAGCCAGAAGAAGATCATCTCCCGCGATATTCCACACCGGCTGAAGGGCAAGCCAGGTTGAAAGGGAGATTTCTCCGATCAGAGCTTTTTTTACAAAGGAAAATCCTCTGATCTTACATCCCAGAAGAAACAGCGGGATATTCAAGGTAATGTTGGTAAGCCACAGCGGGATACCCCCATCTACGATTCCTCCGGTCCATCGTTTCACAAGGATCGCAATACCGGAAAAACCACCGGTTACCAGCCCGGAAGCATCAAACACGGAATTGATGGCAAGTGCCATCAGTCCGGTTCCAACTATGATCAGAAGATAATCCAGATACCATTTCTTTTTTGCCGCAAGACTCATAAAGTGCTCCTTTCATTTATCATATGACAACTGCATCAGTTTCCCGTACTGACGTGTCATAAAAAGAACGGGACCGTACACTATTTTGCGTCCGTTCCCGTTCTCTTTTGCTATTTGTCTGTCTTCTTATTTATAAAATGAACAAACTCATAGCTTTCCATTATCTGAAAGTATTTTACGATTCTCGGATAAAGCGGTTCTGCCTTATCCCCGAAATGTTCTTTCACCAGCAGGGCAAGATCCTGCACGGTTTTTGTTCCATCGATCTCAGGCCAGATAAAAGTTCCCATTTCATCAAGGTGAACCTTGGAAAACCTTGGCTTGCCAAAAACCTTCTGCGCGATAGTATTGAACATACCTTTATTCTCTATCTCAAGAATGATCCGCTGCTTCAGGTCCCGGTGCCACCGGATCGACTGGTTTGTTTCCGGGATCAGATCAAGATAGTTGATATCCTGTTTCTTATCCTTTTTGTTTTTTCTCATCAGGCTTTCTTCTTTCTCCAGATAGAGAATTTAAGCAGTGACAGGATCATGATGATCATCAGTACAACACCGCCGATATTTCCGAAGTTTACAATACCAGACATATCAAGGCTGATACCGAATACTGCAAATACTGCAAGAAGAATACCAACAAGACCCTCGCCGGCGATCATACCTGCACAATACAGGGTACCATCTGTGGACTGAGCTGTCTTTGTCTTCTCGTCAACACCTTTTCTGCGGTCAAGTAATCCACGTACAACACCACCGATCATGATGGTAGCGTTCAGGTAGATTGGAAGGTAAAGACCGATTGCGAAAGGCATTACCGGAATACGAAGGATCTCAAGGCAGATTGCAAGGAATACACCGATGAATACAAGGCCCCATGGAAGGTTTCCACCCATGATTCCCTCAACGATCATCTTCATAAGCTGAGCCTGCGGAGCAGGGATCTCGGCTGTACCATATCCCCATGCTGCATTCAGAAGATACAGAACACCACCGATAGCAAGACCGGAAACAACAACACCAAGCATCTCACCCATCTGCTGTTTCTTAGGTGTGGCACCAAGAAGGTATCCTGTCTTAAGGTCCTGAGAAGTATCACCAGCGATGGCTGCGATGATACAGATAACAGAACCAACAGCGATCGCTGCTGTCATTCCGTCGATGCCTGTTTTACCGGAGCTCTTGATTGCAAATGTAGCGATCAGAAGAGTAGCGATAGCCATACCGGAAACCGGGTTGTTGGAACTTCCTACAAGACCTACCATACGGGAGGATACAGTTGCAAAGAAGAATCCAAAGATTACGATGATAAATGCACCAAGAAGAGTTACCGGGATAGCCGGAACGATCCAGATGATAAATACCATTGCAAAAACGCCAAGAAGGATGAACTGCATCGGAAGATCCTGTGCGGTTCTCGCTGTGCTTGTGCTCTTGCTTCCTTTCATGCTCTTCATGGAGTCACGGAAGGTTGTAACGATCAGCGGCAGGGATTTGATCAGGGAAATGATACCACCGGTTGCGATGGCACCTGCGCCGATGTATTTAACGTAAGTAGACCAGATTGCTGCTGCTCCGCCGTTTGCGTAAAGCTGTGCAATGGTTGTTCCCTCTGCTGCAGGGTACATCCATGTGTCAGGTCCGAACAGGCAGATCATCGGAATGATAACCATCCAGCCCATAAGGGAACCAACGAACATGTAAGATGCGATCTTCGGTCCTACGATGTAACCAACACCGAGAAGTGCCGGATAAACTTCCATACCGATCTCACCCTTGAAGGATTTGAATGCTGCTGCAACGTCTGCCGGAAGCAGTTTCAGTCCATCAACAACGAATTTGAAGATGGCTGCAAGTCCCATACCGGAGAATACTGTGGAAGCGTTTGCTCCACCTTCCTCACCGGCAAGAAGAACATCTGCGCAGGCAGTTCCTTCCGGATAGAGCAGAGTTGCGTGCTCTTTAACAATGAGGGCATTACGAAGGGGTACCATGAAAAGTACACCAAGGATACCACCGCAAAGTGCGATCAGAGTGATCTCAACGATGCCTGGTTTGTCTGAAAGTCCTTCCTCTGCCCAGAGGAACAGTGCAGGCATGGTAAAAATAGCACCTGCTGCAAGAGACTCACCGGCTGAACCGATAGTCTGGACCATATTGCTCTCCAGGATGGAGTTTCTGCGAAGAAGTACGCGGATAACACCCATGGAGATAACTGCCGCCGGAATGGAGGCAGATACTGTCATACCAACACGAAGGCCAAGATAAGCATTGGCTGCGCCGAAGATGACAGCAAGGATACATCCCATGATCACAGATGTAACTGTGAGCTCCGGAGTAACTTTCTCCGCCGGAATGTAAGGTTTGAACTCTGTGTTTTCGTTCATATTTCCTCTCCCTTTATCTAGTAAATTAGTAACGTTATCTAGTATAACAAATTTCGCTTATTTTTGCAAGGAATTATCTCTGTAATATTATGTATTATTTACAATTTTATGGATAATTATAAGCAAAAAATTAGTCACTATGCAGCTTTTATGCTAACATAGTGACTGTATTCTTGTTAATTGAATATTATACATTCCGAAAAAAATGTCGTTTTTTTTCAGTTATCTGCTTCCAGCTGTTTTGTCAGATATCGTCCTACGATCTTGGAGAAATTTCCGATATCCCGGATATAGGCAAAATCCTTTCCAAAGATCTTCTTTTCCGCTGCAAGATCCTTCTCTTCTCCCGCAAATACTCCCAGAACACTGACCCCCTGGCTGCGGAGGCGGCGCACTTCTGTTGCAGTGTCTGCGATGGCATATTTTCCCTGATAAGGTGCCGGATTTTTTGCATTGGGACGGTTTATGATCACATCGTAGGGCCGTCCGTCACTTAAGATGATCAGGATCTTTTTTTCCTCTTCTCTCTGTAAAAGACCGTATCCCACCGCTTTTATGGCAAGCCCGTCACGGTTGTTAGATGAAGTCACATAATTGAAAATATCATCATCTGCCGAGACCGGATCATCATACTCCCGGAACCTGTGCAGGATGGTATGATCCCAGAATGTACAGTAACTCATAACTCGGTGGGGGATGTCCACATTACTTAAGGCAGAACTGATCATATAGGCCTGCAACGCCACATCTCCCTGTCGGCTCATCTGGGAACCGCTGGCATCGATCAGCACATCTACCACAAAATCTGTATTATCCCCACGGAGGATCCGTTTAAAAAGATTCGCCTCGCTGCTTCTTCCTACCCGCCACAGCCTGGATGGAACGATGGTTCCCCGGTCTGAGAGGACTTCCTGGTTTTCACTTCGGATCACCAGTGCTTTTTTCAGAAGTTCCGTCAGCATGGAAATATTCCGTTTCGCAATCCTGTGCTTGTCATGATAGACCCATATGTTCTTATTGCGGAGACGTTTGGCATACTGGTACTGGTAATTGTCCCGGACCGGATTTTTCAGGATCCCTTCGGTAAAATATAACGTACAGTCCCCGTGAATCCCCCGGCACATCAGATAATTCATTCTTTTTTCTTCTGCCGGTGAAAGATAACTTCTTCCAAAGTTCAGTTCCACATAGGTGTGGGCTTTCTTAAGTGCCTCCTCGGAAACCACTGTGATCTTGTTTTTTACCTTGCGCTTTTCCTCCATATCTTCAGTAAGGGAAGAATCCTCAAGATCTGTCATCCGGTCCGTAATCTTTTCCACATAGTTTTCCAGGGCATCCTCATACATCTCTTCGTTGAGATAGTCTTCCCAGCCGAATTCCGTCAGTTCCTCAAGCGTCACTGCCATTACCCGATCCAGAGAACCGTTTTTCTTCTCAAAATCCGGATCGATCACTGTATTATAAAGCCTGTCAATGATCCGGATCAGTTCCATGGTATCTCCGGTTTCTGCACAGGCATAGATCTGATCCCGGAATGCGGAAAGTTTTTTCTCCACAGGTTGCACACTTCCTGCAAGAACGTCACGGAATACCGCGACTTTCAGCCGATCCAGCAGTTTATCATAGGAAGGCAGGGTTTCATATTCCTGATCCAGGATATCTTCCAGCGCTTTTTTCCGCATACGGCGCACGCCCGGGCGTTCCTCGCAGATCCGCGTTCCCACTGCTGCCTCGATGCAAAGCTGTGTCAGCCCGGTAAGTTCCGCCTCCGACGCATCCAGATAGATCTTTTTCACAAGGTAAAGGCCAAGAAGGTTTTTGTCAAAATATCTGGCAAAAGCGCCCTGTTTGATCCCGTCGTAAAGTGCGATCTCTTTGGAGCGGAGAAACAGGGATACATCCGGCTTTACTTCCAGGGTGTAATCTCCACTGACCGTCCAGAGAAGATTCCGGATGCGGTTTTCCAGATCCAGTTTGTAATCTTCAATGGAAAGTTCTTCTGTCAGATCTTTACGCATAGACATCGTCCTTTGTCCACTCTTCCGGGATCCTTGTACGGACTACATCGTCCACGATCTCTTTTTCAAAAATATCGAAGGTTTTGTTCACCACTCCCATCTGCACTGCAGCCAGGGGAGAAAGTCCCGCGCGGACGATTTTCATGGCAGCCAGAAGGCCGCGGAGATCCAGGGATTTTGTGGAAATCTCACTGTTTACAGATTTTTTCTGAAGGTCCATAAAAACGCCGATAAACTGTTCCACTGCTTTTTCTTTTGCTTCCGGGAACATTTTGTTAAAAATGAACCCTAAAGTTTCCTCTGTCTGGGCCGGCATATCGATCACCAGAAAACGGGAAACAAGGGCTTCGTTCAGCTCTTTTGTTCCTGCATATCCATAATTCATGGTTCCGATAAAACGTGCCGCCGGATGGAGATCGATCCTGTCATATCCGGG
This sequence comes from Blautia sp. MCC269, assembly GCF_018785655.1. Taxonomy (NCBI): domain Bacteria; kingdom Bacillati; phylum Bacillota; class Clostridia; order Lachnospirales; family Lachnospiraceae; genus Blautia; species Blautia sp. MCC269. The sequence goes on from NZ_WQQE01000038.1 coordinate 197,503, forward strand.
AACATCAATGGAACGGCGGTAGTCCAGCGTTGCGTGAAGGACTGAGACCGCATCGTTCTTTGCCATGTTGATCTCATCCAGGATACCGAAACCACCGTACTCGGCACACTGGTAGATACTGCCCTTCCGGAGGCAGACTTCATTGTTTACAAAGGTATCCGTTCCGATCAGATCCCCGCTGTTTGTGTTGACATGGAAAGATACGTTATAGATCGGGCGGCCAAACGCATAGGCCAGATTTTCGGCCAGGATATTTTTTCCGGTGGCTTTCGGACCTGCAAGGAGGAGATTTTCCCCCTCCAGAAGACCTGCGATGGCCATTTCCAGGATCTCTTTTCCATAGAACGGAATGGACGGTCTGGTAACTCTTCCCTGTACTGCCTCATCCACGCCATAGTTTTTCCGGAATTCCGCGACACCGTGGATCAGGTCTTCGGAAACGTTCTGTTCTTTTAAAAATTCTAATTCTTTCATATATATATTTACTCCTGAATCTGATTCAAGCGGATAAAAGCCTTACAGCTTCTCTCTCCGCCAGGTAAAAAACGGGACAGATCTTACATCCGTCCCGTCATTTGCTTTCAAAGATGCCTCTGCATTCAGGGAACATCTCTTATTTCTTATATTTTATTCAGCCGATCATACCTCAAAGATCAGATCGCCGTAAGATGGCATCGGCCACATATCTTTGTCCACAATCATCTCAAGCTCATCTACCGGTTTTCTTAATGCTTTCATTGCCGGTACAACGCTCTCTCTGAAGAATACGGCACGGTCACGTCCCTCTTCATGAGCTTCCGCCTCTGCGATCAGTCTGGAAAGTTTGTCCATGGCTGCCTTGGTCTCTGCGAGAAGCGTGGAAGATTTTTCCAGAAGGCTTGTCTGCACACTGACATCAAGCGCTGCACTTACTGCTTTTACAGAATTGATGGACTCTGCAAGAACGGTTGTGTAACGGATGACTGCAGGGATGATCTGCTTGGTTGCAATATCCACCATGGCCTTGGCCTCGATGTTGATGGCTTTTGCATAACCTTCGTACTGAATCTCTGCTCTGGACTCAAGCTCTGCTCTTGTGAATACATTGAAGGATTCAAACAGCTTCACTGCCTTGTCTGTAGTCAGTGCAGGAATAGCATCTACCATGGACGGAAGGATCGGAAGTCCACGTCTCTTTGCCTCAGCCTCCCACTCCGGTGCATATCCGTTTCCGTTGAATACAATACGCTGATGCTCCGTTGCGTACTCTTTGATCAGGTCATGTACTGCGGTGTCAAAATCTTCTGCTGCTTCCAGACGGTCGCATGCCTCGCGGAATACTTCTGCCGCAATGGTGTTCAGTACAACGTTGCACTCGGAAATAGAATCACGGGAACCTACCATACGGAACTCGAATTTGTTTCCTGTGAATGCAAACGGTGAGGTTCTGTTTCGGTCTGTTGCATCTTTCATGAAATCCGGAAGTGTCTTAACACCGGTATCCAGGATCTCGCCGGTCTTGCTGTGTGTGGCAGTACCTGTGCTGATCAGCTGCTCCAGCACGTCCTGAAGCTGCTCGCCAAGGAATACGGAAATAACTGCAGGTGGTGCCTCATTTCCGCCAAGACGCTCGTCGTTTCCAACGTCTGCCGCTGATTCTCTTAAAAGATCTGCATGTTCATCAACCGCTTTCAGGATACAGGTCAGTACAAGAAGGAACTGGATATTCTCATGAGGAGTTTTACCTGGCTCAAGAAGGTTGATTCCGTCATCGGTTGTCAGGGACCAGTTGTTGTGTTTACCGGAACCGTTCACTCCTGCGAAAGGTTTCTCATGAAGCAGGCAGCGCATACCGTGGCGGCTGGCAACTTTTTTAAGGATACGCATCATGATCTGGTTGTGGTCTGCAGCGATATTTACCGGTGCGTAGATCGGAGCCAGCTCATGCTGTGCAGGTGCAACCTCGTTATGCTGTGTCTTGGCTGTTACGCCCAGTTTCCAGCACTCCTCGTTGACTTCTTTCATGTATGCGGAGATTCTCTGACGGATGGTTCCGAAATAATGGTCATCCATCTCCTGTCCTTTCGGAGGCATGGCACCGAAAAGTGTTCTTCCTGTGTAGATCAGGTCTTTTCTCTGGAGCCATTTCTGTTTGTCAACCAGGAAATATTCCTGTTCAGCTCCAACGGAAGGAGTTACTTTTTTGGAAGTTGTATTTCCGAAAAGGCGTAGAAGACGAAGTGCCTGTGTGTTGATCGCTTCCATGGAACGAAGAAGCGGTGTTTTCTGGTCAAGTGCCTCTCCTGTATAGGAACAGAATGCGGTAGGGATGCATAAGATTCCGCCTGCTGCATCATGACGCACAAAAGCCGGTGAGGTACAATCCCATGTTGTATAACCTCTTGCCTCAAATGTTGCACGAAGTCCTCCGGACGGGAATGAAGATGCATCCGGCTCACCTTTAATGAGTTCCTTGCCGGAAAAGCTTAAGAGTACCTTGCCGTCCTCTCTTGGCGCTGTGACAAATGCGTCATGCTTCTCGGCAGTAACGCCTGTCAGCGGCTGAAACCAGTGACAATAATGAGTGGCACCCTTCTCGATGGCCCATTCCTTCATCTCATGTGCAACCACATCAGCGATCTCCATGGACAGCTCCTTGCCCTCTTCTATTGTCTTTTTCAGTTCGCGGTATACCTTCTTCGGCAGACGGTCCTGCATAACAGAATCGTTAAATACATCGCAGCCAAAGATTTCCTTTACGTTGATATAATCTCCCATTTCTTCCTCCTTTTCGTTCCTGTATATCCAGTCTTTCTTATGAGGAAAGACGTTTTCACCTCTGTATGATCACCTTGTCCTCGGATGCCCGGATCATTCTTCGCTGTTCTGGGTGATCTCCTTGAGCTCCTGCATTTTCTGGTTCAGCCGGCTTTTTTTCTGTTTCTTACTGCTGGTGAGATAAAGGTTCATGGCCTCATGAAGATTATCGATCTCCACACGGGTCTGGTCTCCTCCGAATTCTCCGTCCAGCGTCCACGGAACAGCCTCCTCCGACTCAATCACAACATGTGCGGATTTGAAAGAATAGATCAGATCTGTGTTATCCTCTGCAGTGAGAAGTGCAGTCATGATCTCCTGAAGTTCCAGCGGATTCTTCGGATTGGTGATCAGTGTCACCTCAAACAGTCCGTCATTCATATCCACATTTTTTCCGGTGAGGTTCTTAAAACCGCCTACAGATCTGGAATTACTGATCATACCGTAGATAAAATCATTCTCTACGGTCAGCTCATCGGAAGTTACTTTCAGATGATAGGATTTCACCTCAAAAAGCTGCTTCATCCCTTCCAGCACATAGGCAACATGTCCCAGGATATTCTTCAGATCCTGGTCTGTCTCATAGGAAACATTGGTAAACAGTCCAAACGCAGCCACATAGGCAAATGTCTGATTGTTAAATTTACCGATGTCGCAGTGGTAGATCTGCTCTTCCATGATCATGGACGCAGCTGCTGTCATACTCTTCGGCATAAACAGACTGTTGGCAAAATCATTGGTGCTTCCTGCAGGAATGTAGCCGATGGGTGTCCGGCTGCCCACTTCCACGATTCCGGTAACCACTTCATCCAGTGTACCATCACCACCACTGCAGGCGATCAGATCCACCTGATCCGCATATTCCTTCACCTGTTCATAAGCATCCTTCGGTCCCTGTGTGGCACGGATGATCACTTCGTACCCACCTTTGTTAAAGATATCCACAATGTCCAGCAGATGCGTCTTGATTCTTCCTTTTCCTGCTTTGGGGTTGAAAACAAAAAGCATTCTTTTTTTCATTATCCAATCCTCATTTCCCGAAATGATTCGTTATGTCTATTCTTTTACTATGATAAAAAAAACGATGTAAAATGTCAATCTTAAGTTTTTATATCTGGTCTTACCACAGACATTCGGAAATTTATAACAAAAAAAGTCCGAAAACCCAATAAAATTGAATCTTCAGACCTTTTGTTAAGTAGCGAGAGGGGGATTCGAACCCTCGACACCACGGGTATGAACCGTGTGCTCTAGCCAACTGAGCTATCTCGCCATATCTTTTTGTAACATGGGACCTATAGGGCTCGAACCTATGACCCTCTGCTTGTAAGGCAGATGCTCTCCCAGCTGAGCTAAGATCCCATAACAGTTGCTCGTCTTAAGAACTCTTCTGTTCCGCAACTCGCTTTGCTATTATATAATGGTTTCTGACTTGTGTCAACAGTTTTTTTCACTTTTTTTAAATTTTTTAAAAAATATATGTTTTTTTGTATTTTTACAGTGGCAGGGAGGTCTGAAATCCCCTGCCACTGCAAGCTTACGGATATTACTTGAAGTATTCTACACCAGATTCAAAAATCTTGATATCCTGCTCTCCATAGATATTTACAGCCACACCTGCGTCACGACGCTCGCTGTGCGCCATCTTTCCGAGAACACGTCCATCCGGGCTTGTGATACCTTCGATGTTCATATAAGAACCGTTTACATTGAACTCGCCCTCATAGCCTGTTTCATCTACCGGTACATACTCCGTTGCGATCTGTCCGTTTTCTTTGAGTTTCTTCAGCCACTCATCATTTGCAACGAAACGTCCCTCACCGTGGGAAGCCGGGTTGCAGTATACACCACCAAGCTGTGCTTTCTGAAGCCATGGAGACTTGTTGCTGACAACCTTGGTATATACCATCTTGGATACATGACGGCCGATGGTGTTGTAGGTCAGTGTCGGAGAATCCTCTTTCTGACCACAGATCTCGCCGTACGGTACCAGTCCCAGTTTGATCAGGGCCTGGAATCCATTGCAGATACCAAGTGCCAGACCATCGCGCTCATTGAGAAGCTTCATAACAGCTTCTTTGATCTTCTCGTTCTGGAATGCGGTTGCAAAGAATTTAGCAGATCCATCCGGCTCATCACCTGCTGAAAATCCGCCCGGGAACATGATCATCTGTGCCTGGCTGATAGCTTTCTCAAAGATTTCCACAGAATCATGGATATCTTCTGCTGTCAGGTTTTTGAATACTTTTACATCTACTTCAGCGCCTGCTCTCTCAAATGCACGGGTGCTGTCGTACTCGCAGTTTGTTCCAGGGAATACCGGAATGAATACGCGTGGTTTTGCCACTTTATGTTTGCATACATAGATGCTGTCTGCTTTGTAAAGGGAACCGTCATCTGCTTTGACATCCTCGGTTCCTGCTGCTGTCTTGAATACGTTCTCCAGAGTGCCCTCCCATGTGGAAAGTGCCTCTTTCAGAGTGATCTCAGTATCGCCGTAGGAGAATTTCGCATCGTCTGTAACCTCACCGATCACTGTGTAAGTGATAGCAAGCTCGCCGACTTTTCCATCCGGAACTTCGCAGATGATATCTCCGAATGCCGGGGCAAAGAAATCTCTTGGATCAAGGCTATGCTCGATCTTCACGCCCATACCGTTACCAAATGCCATCTTGCTGACTGCTGCGGCGATTCCGTGACGGTCAAGTGCATATGCGGAGATCACACGACCAGCCTGGATATCCTTATGTAATCTGTCATACTGCTCCATAAGAGCCGGATAATCTGGAAGGTCATAAGCATCCTTCGGTGCACGGAGCCATACTAGTTTGCTTCCTGCTTTTTTGAGCTCCGGTGTGATCACATCTTTTACTTTTGCAACATCCACTGCGAAAGATACCAGTGTCGGAGGAACATCAATGTCATTGAAGGTTCCGGACATACTGTCCTTACCGCCGATGGAAGGAAGGCCGAATCCGATCTGTGCCGCATAAGCGCCAAGCAGTGCGGAGAACGGCTGGCTCCATCTCTTCGGATCTTCGGTCATACGACGGAAGTATTCCTGGAATGTGAAGCGGATCTTCTTATAGTCACCACCGGTTGCAACGATCTTGGCAACAGATTCGGTTACTGCGTAAGATGCTCCATGATACGGGCTCCAGGAGGAAAGGTATGGATCGAAGCCATAGCTCATCATGGTAACTGTCTCTGTTTTTCCGTTCTGTACCGGAACTTTTGCAACCATGGACTGTGTCTCTGTCAGCTGATATTTGCCACCGTGAGGCATAAATACGCTGCCTGCGCCGATGGAACCGTCAAACATCTCCACGAGACCTTTCTGTGAGCATACATTCAGGTCAGCGAGAGTATCCAGCCATTTTTTCTTTACATCTGTGACATCCGGACGTTTTTCGAAAAGGTTTCCGTCTTTGGACGGGATCTCAACCTCAACGGAAGTCTCCTGATGTGCACCGTTGGTATCCAGGAATGCACGGGAAATATTTACGATCTCTTTTCCTCTCCAGTTGAGGACAAGGCGTGGCTCCTTGGTTACAACTGCAACAGGAACTGCCTCAAGATTCTCTTCATTTGCGTATTTCAGGAAAGTATTCACATCTTTCGGGTCAACCACAACAGCCATACGCTCCTGAGACTCGGAGATGGCGATCTCCGTTCCATCAAGACCTGCGTATTTCTTCGGAACTTTGTCAAGGTCGATCTGAAGTCCCGGTGCCAGCTCACCGATGGCAACGGAAACACCGCCTGCACCGAAGTCATTACATTTCTTGATGATATGGCTGACTTCTTCCCTGCGGAACATTCTCTGGATCTTACGCTCTGTCGGTGCGTTACCTTTCTGCACCTCTGCGCCGCAGACCTCGATGGAAGCCTCTGTGTGGACCTTGGAAGAACCGGTAGCACCGCCGATACCGTCACGGCCGGTACGTCCTCCAAGAAGGATGATGATATCTCCCGGATCGGAATTCTCACGGATAACCGCACGTCTCGGGGCAGCACCCATAACCGCACCGATCTCCATACGTTTTGCAACGTAGTCCGGATGATAGATTTCTTTTACAGAACCGGTTGCAAGACCGATCTGGTTTCCGTAGGAGCTGTAGCCGTGAGCTGCGCTGCGGACAAGTTTCTTCTGCGGAAGTTTACCTTTCAGAGTTTCTTTTACGGATACGGTCGGATCAGCCGCACCGGTTACACGCATTGCCTGATATACATAGGTACGTCCGGAAAGCGGGTCACGGATGGCACCGCCAAGGCAGGTAGCCGCACCACCGAAAGGCTCGATCTCGGTCGGATGGTTGTGGGTCTCGTTCTTGAAGTTGATCAGCCACTCTTCTTCTTTTCCGTCCACATCCACCGGTACCACGATACTGCAGGCATTGATCTCATCGGACTCTTCCTGGTCTGCAAGTTTCCCTTCTGCTTTCAGTTTCTTCATTGCCATAAGAGCAAGATCCATCAGGCAGACAAATTTGTCATCACGGCCTTTGTACATGTTCTTATGGGCATCCAGATATTCTTCGTATGTTTTTTCGATTGGAGCCTTATAGTCGCCTTCATCAAACTTCACGCTGGTAAGCTCTGTGGAGAATGTGGTATGACGGCAGTGGTCAGACCAGTATGTATCCAGAACACGGATCTCTGTCATGGAAGGATCACGTTTCTCTTCCTTGTTAAAATAATTCTGGATGTGCTGGAAATCCTTGAATGTCATGGCAAGGTTCAGAGAATCGTACAGTTCTTTCAGATCAGCCTCAGCCATATCCTTGAATCCGTCAAAGATCTTCACATCCTCAGGATCCGGGAATACAGTTACCAGTGTCTCCGGTTTCTCAAGTCCTGTCTCACGAGAGTCTACCGGGTTGATGCAGTGATGTTTGATCGCCTCAAACTCTGCGTCTGTCACAGTTCCTTCAATTACATAAGTAGTTGCGGAGCGGATGATCGGTGCCGCATTCTCATCCAGGAACTGTACACACTGTACAGCGGAGTCTGCTCTCTGGTCAAACTGTCCAGGGAGGAATTCTACTGAAAATACACGTACGCCCTCTGCCACATCAAATTTCTCAAGATACAGATCATCTACCGGCGGCTCTGCAAATACGGTCTTGCAGGCTTTCTCAAATACTTCATCGGAGATATTCTCCACGTCATAACGGATCAGCTCACGGACTGCTGTCACAGTGCTGATGCCAAGATAATGTTTGATCTCATGTTTCAGTTCCTTTGCTTTTACTGCAAAGGCAGGTTTCTTTTCTACATACACACGTCTTACGTTGCTCATAGAAGGCTCCTTTCTCTATATCCGATAATAAGGATGGTAAACGTGCAGAAAGCATTTCTGTCTTTCTTTTCTGCTGAAAATATAGTATCATAGGAAATATCATTAGTAAAATTAATATATCTTATATCATTTATAAGCGGAGGATTTTTACATATGGATATCAATCTTGAACTCTACAAAGTATTTTATTACGTGGCCACAACCCTTAGCTTTTCGGAGGCTTCCAGACAGCTTTTTATTTCCCAGTCTGCAGTCAGCCAGGCGGTCAAAAACCTGGAGAAAAAGCTGGGCCACACCTTATTTGTGAGAAGCACCAAACGGGTGATCCTGACTCCTGAGGGGGAGCTTCTTCTCCAGCACGTAAAACCCGCCCTTTCCATGCTTAACGAAGGAGAGGCAGCCCTTTCCGGCGAAGGGAATCTTACCGGCCAGCTTCGGATCGGTGCCAGCGATACTCTGTGCCGTTATTTCCTCATTCCTTATCTCCGCCGGTTCCACAAGGACCACCCGGAAGTGCGGATCAAGATCATCAACAGCACTTCCATCGGATGTGCGGAGCTTCTGGAAAACGGCCAGGCAGAACTGATCGTCACCAACTACCCCAACTCCCGGCTTTCTTCCCACACCAAACTTCAGACTGTACTGGAATTCCGTGATATCTTCGTGGCAAACCCGGATTATTTTACCATGGGAAAAACGCCTCTTTCCCTGGAAAATCTTCTGGATTATCCCATCCTGATGCTTGCTGCGAAGAGCACCACCAGCGAATACCTTCATCAGGTATTTGCGGCCCAGGGACTGAAGCTGCTGCCTGAGGTGGAGCTGAACAGCAACGATCTTCTGATCGACCTTGCGGAAATCGGACTTGGCATTGCCTGTATCCCGGACTATATGCTCCGCAACCGCCCTGGCCTGGAACCGGTCCACCTGAAAACACCACTGCCTGCAAGAAGTGCCGTGATTGCTCATCATGAAGCGCTGCAGCTTTCCCAGGCTGCTCAGTGCTTCCTGAAATATTTTTCCCAGATTTAACCAAATAACTGCTTGACAAAAAGACCACCGGAATCTGCACGAAGGATATTCTCAATCCTTACTGCATCGGATTCCGATGGTCTTTTCTGTTATTGTCTTTTTATTTCTTACGCCTCATCTTTTGGCATTACATCTGCTGCCGCAGTGATATACTCGTTCTCGATCTTGCTGAACAGGCCGCTGTCTGCAAGCTCTGCAAGTTTCACATCGATCGGCATCTTGCCAAGTACCGGAACTTTAAGTTCTGCGGCGATCTCGTCGATATGGCTCTCACCAAAGACCTTGATCTCTTTTCCGCAGTCCGGACATTTCACGTAGCTGTAGTTCTCCACGATTCCAAGGACCGGAACCTTCATCATATCAGCCATGTTATAGGCCTTCTTGACGATCATGCGGACCAGATCCTGCGGGGAAGTAACGATCACAACACCGTCAATCGGCAGGGACTGGAATACAGTTAACGGAACATCTCCGGTTCCTGGCGGCATATCTACGAAGAGATAATCCAGCTCGCCCCAGATTACATCACTCCAGAACTGTTTTACCATATTTGCAAGGACCGGGCCTCTCCAGATTACCGGTGTCTCCTCATCCGGAAGCAGAAGGTTTACAGACATAACCTCAATTCCGTTTGCAGTTGGCATCGGATAGATTCCGTTGTCACTGCCCTGTGCATTACCCTTGATGCCATACATCTTCGGGATGGACGGACCTGTGATATCCGCATCCATAATGCCCACTTTATATCCCTTGGAAGCCATCAGATTGGCCAGGGAGCCTGTTACGAAGGATTTACCAACGCCACCCTTTCCGCTGACAACTCCGATCACATGTTTTACGTCAGAAAAAACATTTGGTTCTGCCATGAGGCTCTGGGGCTGTTTCTGGCCGCAGCCTTCACAGCTTGATTTGTTGCAGGATGAATTGCTGCACTCTTTTGCCATAATAGGTTCCTCTCATTCTTTGTATTTACACAGGCAGAACTGGCTCTCTGTCCGTGCATTTTCCTCATTCACGATTTGCTCATGAACTCCTTACCTTATTTCATAAATCTGTCGATCGCTTTTTCCAGTTCCTTGATAGCATCCCGGTCTCCATGCTCCACTGCATCCACGATACAGTGCTCTATATGATCCTGCAGGATGATCTTGCCTGTATTATTGATCGCAGATTTCACGGCTGACAGCTGGATCAGCACCTCGCTGCAGTCACGTCCGTCCTCCACCATGCGCTTGATGGATTCCATATGACCGATGGCCCTGGAAAGTCTGTTGAGCACAGCCTTGGTCTGTGCGTGGCTGTGATGATGAGGATGTGTGCCATTATGAGTATGCACATGTTCCTGCTCCCCATGGGTATGTTCAAGAACGGTTCCATCCTCGAGAACGTGCACATGCGTTTCGTTTTTATCACTCATGTGTAATTCCTCCTTCAGATTTCCGTGAAAGAACAGCGCTGCCGGATCATGGATGTCTGAATGTCAAAAATGATGGTTCCGTCTTCCAGTACTGTCTTCTCGTAGGAGACATCCTTTCCCTGAAATTTCTGTTTCACATACGCTTCCGGATCTGCGATCTCCACTTCTTCCACAAATACATCACGCATCTGATTTCTCGGGCATTTGTTAAAAATTTCCCAGATTACTTCGTACTCTTTCATCCGTGTCTGTTCCTTTCTTTGTCATCTTATCTATTATAATAATTTTATGTTTTTTTGTCAAAAATAATTGCACTCACGCAAATATTGTCGTATGATACATATTAAAAATATTACTGCTCTGTCCGTGAGCAGTAAACATACATTAATGTGATAAATCAAAGGAGATAAATTTCATGCAGCTTTTAAAAGACAGAATTCTGACAGACGGCGTAGTAAAAGAAGGAAATATTTTAAAAGTGGACAGCTTCCTGAATCATCAGATGGATATTGACCTGATCAATGAGATCGGTAAAGAATTCAAGAAACGTTTTGACCACTGTCCAATCACCAAGATCCTTACCATCGAGGCTTCCGGTATCGGTATTGCCTGCATTGCGGCACAGTATTTCCACGTACCGGTTGTATTTGCAAAGAAAGCACAGAGTGTAAACCTTGACGGTGAGATGTACACAACCAAGGTAGAATCTTTTACTCATAAAAAAGTTTACGATGTGATCCTTTCCAAGAAATTCCTCGGACCGGAAGATCACGTACTCCTGATTGATGATTTTCTTGCCAACGGCTGTGCACTTCTTGGCCTGATCGACATCGTCAAGAAATCCGGTGCAACTCTGGAAGGTGCCGGAATCGTTATCGAAAAAGGCTTCCAGTCCGGCGGACAGACCATCCGTGATATGGGTATCCATCTGGAATCCCTTGCCATCATTGATTCCATTGAAGGTGGCAAGCTTACTTTCCGCGAATAAGATTTATCATAAAAAATACTCCTGGAAACTTACGTATGTCGGTTTCCAGGAGTATTTTTATTTTGCCATATTTATTTTGTTTTATGCATCTGCACCTTTGGAAGCTTTCTCTGTAGGTGTCGGAGTTGCCGTTTCATCTGCTTCCGGTGTCGGAGTCACAGAAGCACCAGCCTCTTCTGACGGTGTCGGGGTGGTTTTGTCATCTTCTCCGTCAGCTTTCTCAGACGGTGTAGGAGTTACATCTTTATCCGGTTCTTCTGTTACCGTAACTTCCGGTGTTGCTGTCGGAATCGGTGTCGGAGTTGCTTCCGGTACGATCTCATTTTCATCATAATATCCGTCATCCACAAGCATCTGGTAATTATCCGCATCGATCAGCTGGATATCGCTTGTTACAGTTCCCACGATCTTGGTTCCGTTGTCATACTGCTCGTAATCAGAAATCTCTGGTTTCTCCCCTTTCAGAAAAGTGTCCACCATAGTCACACAGTCATTTGCCAGCACGCGGTTGTCAAAGAACAGACTGTCTGCAAGTTTTCCCTCAATCACAGCAGTTACTGCTTCTGCCTCACAGCCACAGCCAGTGATCATTGGCCATCCTTCTTCACCTGACACATGGCCAGCATCCTCCAGGGCATCAACGGCACCAAGAGCAAGGTCATCGGCACCTGTGCAGATAATGTCCGGTGTGCCTTCTGTATAATTCTGGGAAAGGATCTCTGCCATATCGTTCTTCGCGGTATTTCTTCCGGAACGCATCACTGCAGTATCATCAAGCGTCTGCTTTCCTGAAGTGCACACCAGTGTTCCGTCATCGAAATATTCCTGAAGTTTTTCCATCACGCCATTATAAAAGAACAGTGCATCACGGTCATCCGGAGAACCCATCAGGAACTCGATGGTCAGCGTGCGTTTTTCTTCTCTGGCTTTCTCCAGATCCATTTTTTTGATGATGGAATCTCCCACCATTTTTCCTGCTTTTCTCGTATCAAAAGTAACATAATAGTTGATCTTATCCGTATCCATGATCAGCTGATCATAGGAAATTACAGGAATGGATTTCTCATAGACCTGCTCCAGCACATCATTCAGACCGTAGGCATCTACCGGTGCAATCACAAGGGCAGATGTTTTTTCATCGTCCAGAATGGACTGGATCTGTGACACCTGTGTATCACTGTCCTCATCTGCAAAAAAGATCTCCGCATCATAGCCGTCTCCTTCCAGTGCAGTCTGAAGACTTTCTCCATCCAGGGCCCAGCGGGAATCATCCGCAGCTGAAGGCAGAAATACTCCTACTTTCTTATCGGCAGCTGCTGTTTCTTTTTCTTCCTCTTTTTCTTCTTCCTCTGCATCATCGCTGTTTTTGGCTTTTCCTTCCGGATCTTCGGACTCTACACTTTCATTGGCAGCCTCTGTTGCCTCTTTGTTTTTGCCGCAGCCGGAAAGAACTGCTGTAAGAGCCAAAGCTCCCACAAGCAGGATCGCTGTTTTTTTCTTCATGGTCAAATCCTCTCCTATAAGCCTTTATATTCCTTTGCCAGTGATTTCAGATAATCTCTGTATGCCAGTGCGGATTTCTTTGGTTTCAGGATGCGGACATCTCCGCCCATGCCTGTCAGCCAGCCGTAAAACTTGGAATTTTCCGGAAGCTGAACCGTTACCATCAGATCTCCGTTTTCCTTTATTTTATACTCTGCGTCTTCGCCAAAAAAATCACGGATTTCAGCCTGTGCAACGCCTGTACAGAGAAGGCGCATTTCTTTTTTTATGGTTCCCGCAGAATTCTTAAGAAGCGCCTGGTACCCACTTATATCAATGCTCTTTGTTTCTGCCTTTTCCTGAACTTTTTCCAGAGTGGAAACATTTGCATTTTCCGTCTGAACGGATGGCTGCTCTGCCCCCTGCTGTCCTGCCAGATAATAACCACCTGGCCGCTCCCTTGTATAGCGGATATCCATTCCAAACTCCCGCAGAACCTCCACATCATCATAAATGCTCTTTCTCTCCGCACGGATCCCATGTTCCATAAGATTTGCAAGAATCGTCTGCATGGATATTGCATGATGCTCCCCTGTCTCCCGCAGCATTTTTTCAAGATACAGGATCTTCGCTTTCTGATTGTTTGATTTTGCCATACTATCCTCTTATCCTTCGTTCTTTACAAAGCGGTGGAAAATATAGGAGTTTGCCTCCTGCTCCTCGCTGTCATCCAGTTTCTCAAGTTCGATCTTCTTACCATATTTCTTTTCCAGTGCACGGCTGATCAGAAGATCAGCAAGCTGTGGATTCTTTGGAAGAAGTGGTCCGTGAAGATAGGTTCCGATCACATTTTTGTATACAACACCTTCCTCGCCAGACTGTCCGTCATTGCCATATCCGGACAGTACTTTTCCCAGAGCTTTGTTGTTTCCGATGGTGGTACGTCCTCCATGGTTCTCAAACCCTACAATGGGCATATCAAAAAGGTTGCTCTGCATCACAATATTTCCGATAAGACGGCCTTTTCCCTGCTCTGTGCTCATATCCACCAGTTTCAGTCCCTCGATCATTCCCTGATCGGTCTTATAGTAGTTTCCAAGGAGCTGATATCCACCACAGATTGCGATGACAACACCATTATCTTCCACATAGGCCTTGAAATCCTTCTGGATCTCTTTCAGCTTTTCGCATACCAGCATCTGCTCACGGTCAGAACCGCCTCCGAGAAGAACGATATCCAGTTTGGAAAAGTCGATCTTATCTCCCAGTTCAAACGCAATGGTTTCTGCCTCAATGCCTCTCCAGAGACAGCGTTTCATAAGGCACTGGATATTTCCTCTGTCACCGTAAAGGTTCAGAAGATCCGGATATAAATGTCCAATCGTTATCTTCATTTCTCACCCTCCAGTTTCTTCAGGATATTTCTGGTGCCAAACAGCGCCGTATAGTTTACAAGTACATAAAGATTGCCGCATCCATCCTCGATCCGCTTGCGGATGGCTGTCTCCACATCACTTTCCAGCATGGACGGGATATCCACATATTTCAGTCTGAGGCGCATATCCTGACAGCGAATGCCGCTGACTGTGATGGAATTGATATTATCTCCTCCGAAAAGGTCAAAATCCACGTCCCAGAGCCAGGAGATATCTTTTCCGTCCTGTGCGTTATCGTTGATCACAATGATGATATCCTTGGGAGATTCATCCTGCATCACAGCCGAAATATTCTGGTTAAAACCAGCCGGATTCTTGGCAAGGTTCAGGACAACGCTGGTGCCTTTGATCCGGAACTGCTCATTACGTCCGTTCTCAGGATTAAATTTCTTCAGCATCTCATTGAAATGTTCTGCCTTAAATCCTGCAGTACGGATTCCCGCATAGGCAGCCAGAATATTATATACATTATAGAAGCCTTTGTAATTGGCTACGATCCGCTTGTCCTCAACAGTGAAGGCGATCTGGTCATCCACCTTCACATCTGTGGCATCAAAATTAATCTCCGGACGTTTAAAACCGCATTTCGGGCATCTGTAGTCTCCCAGCTGGCTGTAATGATAGAAACTGTAGACCAGTCTCTCTCCACAGCATTTACAGAAGCGGCCCTCGCGGATCTCATTTGTTTTGTTTTTGATCACCGGTTTGCTGATTCCGTAGGTCACAAAAGGATTTCCGCAGTCCATGGCAAGATATGCGGACAGTGCATCGTCACCATTGACAATGACTTTCATATCCGGAACTTTTTTCATCATTTCTTCCAGAATATTCATAGTGATATCGATCTCACCGTAACGGTCCAGCTGGTCGCGGAACAGATTGGTCATAACCATATAATCCGGTTTGATCTTTGTGAACACGTGCCTTGTGGAAGCCTCGTCCACCTCAATACAGGCATAATCTGCATCCAGTTTTCCGCTGAATTTTGCACCCAGCACGAAAGCTGCCACAACTCCGTTCAGCATGTTGGAACCGGTATGGTTGCAGATGACTTTTTTGCCCTCTGCCTCCAGGCCTGCACAGAGCATGTTGTTGGTGGTTGTCTTTCCGTTGGTGCCACATACTACAAATATTTTTTCTCTTACCTGGGAGGAAAGCTCTTCCAGGATATCCGGGCATATCTTCAGTGCGATCTTACCGGCCCAGGTTACACCCTGGCGTCCCATAAGCTTACAGACATGTCCTGTAATTTTTGCTGCCATCACAGCAATGGTTGTTCTTATTTTCATAATCCTCTGATTCCTTTGTTTTTATTTCTCCTACCACAGATCATCTGCTGTCAGAAAATCGGTGCAGATTCCCTCCGCCCCCTGTGCAATATACTTTCTGGCCTGATTCCGGTCATTTACCGTGTATACATACAGTCGGATTCCCTTTTTTTCAAAAATTTCTTCTGTTTCTTCAGACCAGTATTTCCAGTAAATGGTTGCCGCAGGGATTCCCTTTTCTTCACAGAAAGATGCAATATGCTCCAGATCCTCCGCAGAATATTCCTGCCACAGCGAATATACATAGGAAGGAAAAGAATAGATCATGGCAGTTCCGGGAAACATCGCCTCACTGTAGATTTCCGGAATGATCTGATCCAGTACACTCTCTGCTCCAGCTGCTCTTGCAATTTCCACGTAATCACAGTAATCCTCCAGTGTTCTCTGATAATTACGCAGAGAATACTGCTTGGAATCGATCATCACATAGGCATCCGGATGCTCTTTCAGAAGCAGGAAAAAATCTTCCAGTGTCATCGGTGTGTATGTTCCATATATCTTACTGTTCTTAAACTGTTTCTCTGTAAGAACTTTTTTCCCGCTGCCTTTCCACTGCCCCATGGACTCCTTCCAGTTGTGCCGGCATACCCACACTCCGTCTGATGTTCTGGAAAGATCCAGCTCAAAAAGCCGTACGCCTTGTTGGTACATGGCAAGAAATCCCTCTCTGGAATTCAGATAGTCTCTTCCGTCCAGCCCGCCCAATGCATGGGCTATGGTTCGGTGATCCGACCATGAAAACTTCGTTGTGCCGGCAGTGGCGGTTCCTGTCATTGCAAAACTTCCTCCTATAAGAAAGAAGGAAACAAACAGAATTTCTATTGTCAGTATAAAACGCCGCATCATCTTTTCACATCCGTGTACTCATATTTTGTACATTACCGATTGTACGCTAAAAAGGAATAATAATCAAGCCAGGATTTTCATATACATTTATTGGGAAATACAAAAAAGGACATCTGCATTTCTGCAAATGTCCTTTAAAATGGTCAGAAGTAAATTATACAAGCTCGATAAGAACTTCCATAGCTGCATCGCCTTTACGCTGACCGATCTTAACGATTCTTGTGTAACCACCGTTACGATCTGCGTATTTCGGAGCGATCTCGCTGAACATCTTGTCAACCATGTCAACTTCTTTTGTGTTTTTCTTTCTGCCAGCGCCCTTAGTAGGAACCTCTGTTACAGGATAGAAAACTTTCATCATCTCACGACGTGCATGAAGTCTGGAAGGAGCATCTTTTTTGATCTCTTTCTGAACTTCATCGTAAACTGTTTTCTTCTTGCCGTCTACGACTTCTTTTACACGTTTTCCGTCAGCATTTTTACGAGCAACTTTAGCTGTTACTGTAACAGTCTCGAAATTGTCTTTCTCACGTACAGCCATAGCGATAAGTCCCTCAGCGATCTTGCGGATCTCTTTAGCCTTAGCCTCTGTTGTCACGATTTTTCCGTGATGAAGAAGGTTTGTAACCTGATTTCTCAGGAGTGCTTTTCTCTGGTTAGATGTTCTGCTTAATTTTCTATATTTTGCCATTTTATTATCCTCCATCTGTGGGACACCAGGACATGCTTGTTCGGTCTTACTGCCCTGCTGCTGACACCCCACTCATTATTCTGTTTCCGGCGGTGTGCATGTCTTAAACGCATGCTGGTACCGAAACCTGTTATCCAGTTACGGTTCGCGACATTCACCGCGAACCGTCAACATTATTATTCCTCTGTAGGCTGGAGCTGAAGTCCCAGCTCTTTGAGTTTCGCAAGTACTTCCTCTAATGATTTGCGGCCCAGATTACGAACCTTCATCATATCGTCAGAAGTCTTGTTGCATAATTCTTCAACCGTATTGATACCGGCTCTCTTAAGGCAGTTGTAGGAACGAACAGAGAGCTCAAGCTCATCAATGCTCATCTCCAGAACCTTTTCCTTCTCATTGTCTTCTTTCTCGATCATAACCTCTGCGGTCTTAGCATTCTCGGAAAGATCAATGAACAGGCTTAAATGCTCGCTGAGAACCTTCGCTGCAAGGCTGACTGCCTCGTCCGGATCAAGTGTTCCATTGGTATATACATCCAGTGTAAGCTTGTCGAAGTCAGTTACCTGACCAACTCGTGTATTCTCGACGATCATGTTGACTCTGTCAACCGGAGTGTAGATTGCATCAACTGCGATCACACCGATCGGCATGTCATCGGTTTTGCCTTTGTCTGCACTGATATAACCACGTCCCTTGGTAATGGTAAGTTCCATGGCCAGTCTGCAGTCTTTTCCGCCGTTCAGGGTTGCAATTACCTGATCCGGGTTCATGATCTCAATATCCTGATCTGCCTGGATATCAGCTGCTGTAACAACACCTTTGCCCTCACACTCGATGTATGCGGTCTTCGGTTCGTTGTCACTGCTGTGATTCTTGATGGCAAGAGATTTCAGATTCATGATGATCTCGGTTACATCTTCCTTCACGCCCGGAATGGAGCTGAATTCATGAAGTACACCATCGATCTTCACCTGGCTTACTGCAGCTCCCGGAAGGGAGGACAGCATAATTCTTCTTAAAGAATTGCCAAGGGTAGTACCGTAACCTCTTTCAAGAGGCTCTACAACGAATCTTCCAAACTTCTTATCTTCGGATATTTCGGTAATTTCGATTTTTGGTTTATTGAAATCAAACACTATAAGGTTCCCTCCTTCTGGGTTAATCAACATTCGAGGGTATTACCAATTTTTATAACTGTAGACACAGTAAACAGTTACTAATTATTTAGAATACAGCTCGACGATAAGCATCTCGTTTACAGGAACATCGATCTGCTCTCTTGTAGGAAGCTCTTTAATTACACCCTTCAGGTTCTCCTGATCAGCGTCGATCCACTCCGGAACAAGTCTTCCACCTGTAACCTCAAGGATTCCTTTATATCTCTCAGAACCTTTGCTCTTCTCTCTGATCTCGATTGTATCGCCTGCTTTGCAGAGATAGGACGGAATGTTTACGCATTTTCCGTTAACAAGTACGTGCTTGTGATCTACGATCTGACGAGCCTCTCTTCTTGTTCTAGCGAATCCCATACGGAAAACGATGTTGTCAAGTCTGCTCTCAAGCATAACCATAAGGTTCTCACCTGTCTGGCCCTGCATTCTGTCGGCTTTCTTGTAGTAGTTACGGAAAGGTTTCTCAAGAACTCCGTAGATGAATTTTGCTTTCTGTTTCTCTTTTAACTGAAGTCCGTACTCAGATACTTTACGGTTTGCACGTTTTAACTGTCTTGTGGACTTTTTATCAATTCCTAAGTAGATCGGATCCAGGCCAAGGGATCTGCATCTTTTCAGAACAGGTACTCTATTTACTGCCATTTCAACTACCTCCTAATTAGACTCTTCTGCGTTTTGGTGGACGGCATCCGTTGTGAGGAACCGGAGTTACGTCACGAATGCTGGTTACTTCAAGTCCGCATGCCTGAAGCGCACGGATTGCTGCTTCACGGCCTGAGCCCGGGCCTTTTACCATAACGTCTACTGTTTTTAATCCATGAATTAAAGCAGCTTTTGTTGCAGTCTCTGCTGCCATCTGTGCTGCATAAGGGGTAGATTTCCTTGAACCTTTAAATCCAAGACCACCGGCACTTGCCCATGAAAGAGCGTTTCCTTCGTTATCTGTCAGTGTAACGATTGTATTGTTGAAGGAAGACTGAATGTGTGCCTGTCCGTGTTCAACGTTTTTCTTGACACGACGTTTTGTCGTTTTCTTTGTAACTTTTGCCATTTTAAAACTAACCTACACTTTCCTTTTTTTGAAATTAATTAGTTATATCTATAAATTATTTCTTCTTGTTTGCAACTGTTCTCTTCGGTCCCTTGCGAGTTCTCGCATTTGTCTTAGTCTTCTGACCACGAACCGGGAGTCCTTTACGATGACGGATACCTCTGTAGCATCCGATCTCCTGCAGTCTCTTGATGTTAAGGGCGATTTCCCTTCTCAGATCACCTTCTACTGTCATTGTCTCATCAATAACAGCGCTCAGTCTCTTAACCTCGTCATCAGTCAGATCTCTGACACGTGTGTCAGGATTAACCTCTGCTTTAGCAAGAATTTTGTCTGCGCTTGGTCTACCAATTCCATAAATGTAGGTAAGACCGATTTCAATACGTTTCTCTCTTGGTAAGTCTACACCAGCTATACGAGCCATGTACTGTTTCCTCCATTTTCTGTTTCTGAAAGTCCTGCATATCGTATGTCACTTGCTCTCGCAAGGTGAAATGGGACATATCAACCTGCCGCTTTCTTTTCTAGTTTCCTAATTGGGGTGCCTCGGTAAAACACCCAGCTGTAATTGGCGAATCACAGCCTTTCCGAAATTGCGGATCTTAACCGCTGTTGCCTCTCGGTATTAGGCAATACATGCTTATTATTCACTCAGCAGAACAACCCTTCCGGGTGTTTCATACTGCAGCCGCACGTTTCACAAACATTCCAAAGAAGTTCCGATATGGAAATCAACCCTGACGCTGTTTGTGCTTCGGGTTCTCACAGATGATTCTGATGGATCCCTTTCTCTTAATGACCTTGCACTTCTCGCAGATCGGCTTTACAGATGATCTTACTTTCACTGGAAATCCTCCTTCCGTAAATTAGTCTCATATCTGCAGTTTCACAGGCGCACTCATACACAGTATTTGCGCGCTTGAAATATATACTAACACCTGTTTTCCTGAAATGCAAGAAAAAATTTTAAAAATTTTTGATTTTTTTTACAGGCTGTATTATAATGGGTGGCAAAGTCCGGCAGACATATGGAATCTGCCTATTTTAATGAAAGGAATCTTTACATATGCATACGGAAATGAAATATCGTTTTCTGATACATTACACCTTATCTTTTATCGGTGGATACCTGGGGCTTTATGCCATTGTGTCAAGAGCTGATCTTTTCGGCAATGCCCAGACAGCCAATCTTCTTGGTGTTGTGCGGGATCTCATAGGCAGGAATTTTTCGGATATGCTTCTGCGTGTGGGTGCGCTTCTCATATATATGGCTGCTGTTATCCTTACGGTCTGGATCCCAGAGCATTTTTCCGCAGATCTTCGTTTTATCAGTATCGGGATCGATATCTTTGCGATCCTGCTCCTGGGATTCTTTCCTTCCGGAATGTCTCCGGTTGTGGCTCTTTACCCCGTGTTCTTTGCAATGCCTTTCCAGTGGTGTACCTTCAAGGCTCCCGGCGGATATAACAGCTCCACGATCTTTTCCACCAACAACCTTCGCCAGTTCACCACAGCTGTCACTCAGTTCCTTATGAAAAAGGACAGCGCACAGTGCGATAAAGCAAAATTCTACGGAATGACGCTGCTTTCTTTTCATACAGGTGCAGCTTTGTCTCTGATCCTGTATATGACCTGCGGTCTCTCAGGCGTATGGC
Organism: Blautia sp. MCC269; assembly: GCF_018785655.1. NCBI lineage: Bacteria > Bacillati > Bacillota > Clostridia > Lachnospirales > Lachnospiraceae > Blautia > Blautia sp. MCC269. The sequence continues at coordinate 218,699 of NZ_WQQE01000038.1, forward strand.
TCTGTCTGGTTCCTGCCTTCTATGCTGTATGGCTGATCAGTGCAGACCGGAATACCGCAGCCGATACACCGGCAGTTACCCGAAGCACAGCTTCTAACGGCAGCAGCCTCAGGAATCTTTCCTATAAGAAAAAAGAGGCCTGACTTTATTTTAGCTTTGATAAAATAAGAGGAAATGTGATCTGTTTTTACACTGTCACATTTCCTTTTTTGTTTACGCATAAGCCCCTCTGGCGCTTACAGCTTATATGCGTTCGAAATCCAGTATCATGATTTTGAATGGCCACAAATTGATTTCATCTATATTTCTCATACTATCCTCATAACATATCAATATGCTCCGTAACTTGTTTAAACATTCCACGGTATTTGCATTGCGCTTACCGGGAAAATCTTTTATAATTATTCCAGAAATCATAAATCCTGCTATATATTTTTGACCGAACATGAATGGAGAATTGAAATGCCCAAAAGTATTTACGAAGATATCTATAAAGATCTGAAAATGAAAATAGAGGACAACACCTTTGCCTATCAGGAGCTTCTGCCTTCCGAAAACACTCTGATCCAGACTTACGGCTGCTCCCGCAATACCCTGCGACGTGCGGTCAGTCTTCTTGTCAGTGACGGCTATGTACAGACCATGCAGGGAAAAGGTGTCCGCAATATCTACCGTCCAAACGAGAAGACTGCTTTCACCATCGGAGAGATCGAAACCTTCAAAGAATCTGCTGCAAGGAACGGTCAGAATGCCCATACGGAGGTGGCTCTTTTTACAGAGCTTTGTATCAGCAAAAATCAGTCAGCTTACACAGGATTTCCCGCTGGTGCAGAAGTATATTATATTCAGCGTATCCATTATCTTGAAGATATCCCGCTGATCATCAGCCATAATTATTTTCTGAAGGAATCCGTTCCCGGCCTTACTGCCGAGATTGCCAGTCATTCTATCTATGAATATCTGGAACAGGTGCTTCATATGACCATTGTCAACAGCAAACGTATCATGACTGTGGAAAAGGTTACAGAAATTGATGAAAAATATCTTCATCTGAATGTGAAGGATTATAACTGCGTGGCTGTAGTGTCTAGCCAGACTTATAACAGTGATGGCGTGATGTTTGAGTATACCCAGTCACGGCACAGACCGGATCATTTTCGATTTTATGATAATGCCCTGCGCCGATGAGCCCGACTCATAGCTACTTCGCAGCTATACGGTTATGAGCAGGTGACAAATGTGGCTCACAAATATCCGTCTAGATCTGTATAGATGCTGCAGTTTCCTATTTTCCAAAATTATGTTATACTGAAACGATCAACGGAGAGAGGAAATTTTATTTTTATGAAAAAACGAGAATCTTTTAACAGCCGCTGGGGGTTCATTCTGGCCTGCATCGGGTCTGCGGTTGGAATGGGAAATATCTGGATGTTTCCCACCAGAGTTTCCCTGTATGGCGGTGGATCGTTCCTGATCCCATATTTTATTTTTGTGGCACTGATCGGCTTTACCGGGGTGATCGGTGAGATGAGCTTTGGCCGCGGGACACGTTCCGGGCCCATTGACGCCTTCGGCATGGCCTGTGAAACCAAATGCAGACGAAGGCTGGGCGAAACACTGGGCTGGATACCGGTGATCGGTGCACTGGCCATGGCTATCGGTTATACGGTTGTTATGGGATGGATCTTCCGATATATGCTCGGAACCTTTACAGGATCTACCCTGGCACCGGCAAATATTGAGTCCTTTGGCGCCAAATTCGGAGGCATGGCCTCTGCCTGGGGAAATAATCTCTGGCAGCTGGCTGCTCTTGTGATCTGCATGTTTATCCTGATGTACGGCGTTGGAAGCGGCATCGAAAAGGCCAATAAAGTGATGATGCCTATCTTCTTTATACTGTTTGTGATCCTTGGCATCTATGTTGCCTTTCAGCCGGGAGCTGCTGCCGGATACCGCTATATCTTCCGCGTGGAGCCGGAAATTCTGGCAAAGCCTTCCACCTGGATCTTCGCACTTGGACAGGCATTTTTCTCCCTGTCTGTTGCAGGCAACGGTACACTGATCTACGGATCTTATCTTCCAGACAGCGAAGATATCCCTGCATCTGCTGCAAGGGTAGCACTTTTTGATACTCTGGCTGCTATGCTGGCAGCACTTGTTATCATTCCGGCCATGGCTACCACAGGTGCCAAGCTTGACCAGGGCGGTCCCGGACTTCTGTTCATCTACCTGCCGCACCTGATCAAAACCATGCCTGGCGGACGGATCATCGCCATTATCTTCTTCGTAGCCGTTTTCCTTGCAGGCATGACTTCCCTTATGAACCTTTATGAGGCCCCCATCGCCACGGTTCAGGAAAAAACAGGCCTTGGCCGTATCCCTTCCTGTATGGTGATCGCAGCTATCGGAGTGGTGGTTTCTCTTCTGATTCAGGGCATCGTCTCTGACTGGATGGATGTGCTTTCCATCTATATCTGTCCTCTTGGGGCAGGACTTGCAGGGATCATGTTCTTCTGGGTATTTGGCAAAAAATATGTGGAGAACCAGATCAACAAAGGCCGCGAAAAACCATTTACGAAATATTTTTACCCGGTGTGTAAATATCTTTATATTCCGGTATGCTTCCTGGTGCTGATCCTTGGTATCGTGCTTGGCGGTATCGGATGATAAAACGCTGAAATTTACAGAACGTACTACATAAAAGAATCCCGCGGAAACGGTTTTAAACGTTTCCGCGGGATTCTTTTCATTTATATTTTTGCAAAAGGGATGTTCTTTTTTAGAGGGTATCTGGTTTCTCCACTTCATAATCAGACCAGGAGGCAACGGTATCGCTGCCTGAAGTATCTGCGGTATCTTCGTATTTATCTACGGTGATGGTGTAATCGCTGTCGCCTTCTACATATACAGTTCCGTCTGTTCCTTTAATTGTGACATTTTTTCCGGAATCGTCTACGATGGTTCCTGCGTTGGAAAGTGTGGATACGGTGCTGTCACCGGTTACTGTCCAGGTAGAATCGTCACTGACATATACATTACAGTAGCCATCTCCGCCGTTGCCGGCAAAACTCTCATCGTCTATGATAGCTCCTGTCAGGTTACTTCCATCTGTCATATAGAAATCAAGCTGGCTGATGGTATCCCAGATCACACTGCCTTCCATATCCTGGCTGATTGCAGTAAAGTCACAATCTGCTCCGTTGGCTCCGCTTTCGCCCCAGCCTCTTTCGTTGTTATTTCCTGTACAGCGAAGGAAATACTCATTGTCATTGTTGTATGTGATATCTACATCTTTCAGTGTAATATCACTCTCTGTGTTGGTTGTGTAGAACACGCCGCCGTTCTGGGAAGTAAGGGTTCCGCCGTCCATCTGGAAAGTGCTGTTTCCTACTTCAGAATCACCGGACATACTCTGATAGAGAATTACGGTCCAGGTACTGTCATTCTGACTTAAGTCGCTCATATTTCCCGTAAGGTCGCAGTTAAAAAGATGCAGGGAGTTCAGTCCTTCGATGCACACCGCTTCTGATCCATTTGCTGTAAGTGTGGCATCTTTTACTGCAATATCTGCGGTGCAGTATACTGCCGGTGATCCTACACCGTTGGATGTGTAAGTTCCGCCGTCTACGACCATGGTTCCGCCGCCACGATCGCTTCGGATGGCTGCTGCAGATTCTCCGTCTGTCTCCACATTCAGATCCCAGGCGTATAATTTACCGCCACCAGCTGCATGGATTCCACCGGAAGTATCCTGTGTTGTCTTGATGGTGGTATCTGCCGCATAAACGGTTCCGTCGCCGTAGGCAAAAAGTCCTGCTCCGCCGGCTGCGTCAGTGGTTACGGTTCCGCCTTTTACATAGGCGTTGCCCTCTGTTGCAAGGAGTGCCGCTCCTACGCCGTAAAAGCTGGAGTTATCGCCGCCTGTGCTGTCGGAAGAATTTCTTGTGATATCTACATTATCAAAAGTTACATTGGCTCCTGAGGAAACAAGTGCCGCATTCTCGTCTGTTCCTGTAGATTCCAGGGATGTATCGGATACCTCTGTATCAGAATCGTACGTATTGGCTGCATCATAGCTGTCTACTCCCTGGGACTGTCCACCAGGTGCTCCACCAGGACCTCCCTGACCGCCGCCCATGTCTGAGCTCTGTACTTTAATAGTAAGGGCGTTTCCATCATCGTCTGTGGTGATGGCTACGATGTCACCTTCCTGGATGTCTGAGAGTTCGATGGTCTCACTCTGGGAATTATTGCCGTCCGGCGCACCGCCCTGGTCACCGCCTGGGGCCTGACCATTTCCATTATCTCCGTCTGGCTTCTCAGGGGCTTCTCCCTGACCATTTCCATCTGTGCTGTCACCGTCCGGTTTCTCCGGGGCTTCTCCCTGATTTCCTCCTGGTGCTCCGCCTGGACCTCCGGCGCTTTCTTTTGTGATCACTGTATCGTCTGTTACTGTGACTGTCATCTCATCTCCGGTCAGATCCAGCATGGAAGGCGCTTCTCCCTGATCTCCGCCTGGGGTACCACCATTTCCATCTGCATTGTCACCGTCCGGTTTCTCCGGGGCTTCATCACTGCTGTCATCAGATGCTGCCTCTGAATCGGATTTGTCTGCTGTATCAGAAGAAGCATCTCCACCATTTCCGCCCATTTCTTTCATCGTTCCAACTGCGATGATAATCTTTCCGGCTTCCACAGATTTCACTTCACCGTAGGTCACATCTTCCTCATCAGAATCCTCTTTATCCACATCTGCACTGCTGTCACTATCATCTGTGCTTTCTGCACTCTCTACTGTTGTATCTTCTGTTTCTTTATTCTCTGAACTTTCCGCTGTATTCGTTGTTGTCTCTGTTGTCGCTACCCCACATGCGGTAACAGATGTTGTTGCTATCATAACTCCTAAGATTGCTGCAAGATATTTTTTCTTCATATAAACACCTCTCTCTTTCTTGTATGCTCATACTATATCAACAAAATCTGTTCACTTTATGTTTAAAGCGTGAAAAAAGTATGAGCGATAAAGTCCAGTTTGAAATCTTTTCCCGGAAAAAGGCATAAAAAAAGACCCGGCAGTTTAAACCGCCAGGCCCTTTACAGAATTTCTTATTTATCTCTCCAGATGATTCTTCCCTTGGAAAGATCATACGGAGAAAGTTCGATCGTTACTTTATCTCCCGGGAGAATACGGATGAAGTTCATACGGAGCTTACCGCTGATATGGGCAAGTACCACATGTTTGTTTTCCAGTTCTACTTTAAACATCGCGTTAGGCAGTTTCTCCAGAACAGTGCCTTCTACTTCGATCACATCTGCTTTTGACATTTTTTACCTCCTATGTCATGACAACAATTGCTGCTTACAGATTCGTAAGCGTCAGAATCTCTGGTTCCCCATCGGTGATGAGGATCGTATTTTCATAATGTGCGGAAAGTGAACCATCCATGGTTACTACTGTCCACTCATCGTCCAGCCATGCCACGTCCGCACGACCAAGGTTGATCATGGGCTCGACGGCCAGGGTCATTCCCGGAAGGAGCTTGATGCCCCTGCGCTTCTGCGGGAAGTTTGGAATCTGCGGATCCTCATGAAGATGAGTTCCGATTCCATGTCCTACAAGGTCACGTACAATACCGTAACGGTATTTCGCTGCGTGGGCTCCGATGGCTTTGGAAATATCATTTAAATGATTTCCGGCTTTTGCCATTTTCAGTCCTTCAAAAAAGCACTCTCTTGTAACCTTAATGAGCTGCTGTGCTTCTTTGGATACTTCACCTACCGCATAGGTACGTGCTGCGTCAGAATGGTAGCCCTTATAAATCAGGCCGGCGTCGATCTTAACCAGATCCCCGTCCTGGATGATCTTCTCTTCGGATGGAATTCCATGCACAACCTCGTCATTCAGGCTGATACAGAAAGAAGCCGGAAAACCTCCGTAATTCAGAAAGTTCGGAATACAGCCCATAGACCGGATCATTTCTTCACCGATCTTATCAATCTCCTTGGTGCTGACACCTGGTTTGATGTAAGGGATCAAACCGTCGTGCACCTTCTCAAGAAGATGGCCGGATTCTCTCATAAGTTCTATTTCATGCTGTGTCTTAATTGTTACGGACATTCTTATTCTCCTAAGATGTCAACGATCTCCTGGAATACCTCATTCAGGTCCCTGGTTCCGTCTACCGTCTTCAAAACACCCTGTGTGGTGTAATAGTCAATCAATGGCTGTGTCTGCTCATGATAAACATTCAGACGTTTCTGGACTGTCTCCGGCTTGTCATCGTCACGGAGTACAAGCTTGTCACCACAGGTATCGCAGACACCTTCTGTCTTCGGTGCTGCAAATACAACGTGATAAGTTGCACCACATTTCACACATGCACGGCGTCCACCCATACGTTTCACGATGTTATCATCCGGCACATCCACATCGATTGCATAGTCAATTTTGCTTCCAAGTTTATTCAGAGCTTCTGTCAGACATTCTGCCTGCGGAATTGTTCTCGGGAAACCATCCAGAACATAACCTTCTCTTGCGTCATCCTGCTGGATTCTGTCAACAACAAGGTCACAGGTCAGTTCATCCGGAACGAGAAGTCCCTGATCCATGTAAGTTTTTGCTTTTTTTCCAAGCTCAGTACCGTTCTTGATGTTGGCACGGAAAATATCTCCTGTGGAGATGTGCGGAATTCCATATTTCGCCGCAATTTTCTTAGCCTGAGTACCTTTGCCTGCCCCCGGTGCACCCAACATAATAATTCTCATAGCATACCCTCCATTTTCCTGTTTTCTGCCTGATTTTCAGACAGTCCTGTTTACAAATCAAGGCTGCGACACTTTCGCACCGCAACCTTCATTTTCAATTAGTTCAGGAAGCCTTTGTAATTACGTACAAGCAGCTGTGATTCCACCTGCTTAACGGTCTCCAGGATAACACCTACGATGATGATGATAGATGTACCGCCGAAGGAAACATTCGCACCGAACACACCGTTGAAGAAGAACGGGATTACGGCCACGATAACAAGACCTACTGCACCTATAAATATAATATAATTCAGGATTTTAGTCAAATAATCTGAAGTCGGTTTTCCCGGACGGATGCCTGGGATAAAACCGCCCTGCTTTTTGATATTATCGGCTACTTCCAACGGATTAAAGGTAATGGATGTATAGAAGTATGCGAAGAATACGCAAAGTACCACATACAGGATCAGACCCCAGCTGTACTGGATCTGACTTGGATTACACCAGTTATTGGAGGAAAGTCCTCTTAAGATCTCACTTCCAATGCCTGTTCCGTTTCCTTTGCCAGCGAACTGTGCAATGATTGACGGGAAAGACATAATGGAGGAAGCAAAAATAACCGGAATAACGCCGGCAGTATTTACTTTAAGCGGGATGTTTGTGGACTGACCGCCCATCATTTTACGTCCAACCATCTTCTTGGAATACTGAACCGGAATTCTTCTCTCTGCTCCGTTGAGGATAAGTACGAGCACTACAACAACCAGGATGATCACAGCGATGATGCAGGCTGCAAGCATTCCTTTTGCAATTGTTTTGCCCTTGACGAAGTTCTCATAAAGAAGGGATATATCGCTCGGGATCCTGGACACGATATTGATAGTCAGGACAATGGAAATACCATTTCCGATGCCCTTCTCTGTAATACGCTCGCCCAGCCACATAAGCATTGCGGAACCCGCTGTTAAACTTGCAACAACCACGATTCCCTTCAGGAAATTCATATCCGGGATCATACCCTGACGTCCGAATCCGATTGCCATGGCAACAGACTCAAACAGAGCAAGACCGACCGTTACATAACGTGTGATTGCTGTAAGCTTTTTTCTTCCTTCTTCTCCGTCACGCTGCATCTCTTCCAGTGCCGGAATAGCAATGGTAAGAAGCTGAATGATAATGGAAGAAGTAATGTAAGGTGTGATGTTCAATGCAAAAATTGACATCTGAGTAAAGGAACCGCCGGTGAACGCATCAAAGAAATTGAATGCGTCACCGGTATTAGATTCAAACCACTGCTTAAAGAAGTCACTGTCGACCCCCGGTACAGGAAGCTGGGATCCAATTCTGATCACGAATATCATCCAGATCAGATAGAGAAGTTTCCTTCTCATTTCCTTTACTTTGAAAACACTCTTAAGAGTCTCAAACATTAGATCACCTCTACTGTACCACCAGCAGCTTCAATTTTTGTTTTTGCAGTCTCGCTGACAGCGTTTACTTTAACATTGAGTTTTTTTGTAAGTTCGCCGTTTCCAAGGATCTTAACACCATCACCAGCCTTGGAGATTGCACCGCTTGCAAGTAAGCTGTCAACTGTAACCTCTGCGCCATCCTCAAAACGATTGAGAACGTCTACATTGATTGCGATAATTTCTTTAGAGTTTCTGTTAGTGAAACCTCTCTTAGGAAGACGTCTGTATAAAGGCATCTGACCTCCCTCGAATCCCGGTTTCTTGTGTCCGGAACGAGCAAGCTGTCCTTTATGTCCTTTACCAGCAGTTTTGCCGTTTCCTGAACCATGTCCACGGCCTCTTCTGAAGTTATCGCTATGCTTGGAACCCTCTGCGGGTCTTAAGTTTGATAATTCCATTCTGGCACCTCCTTAATCTTCTACTTTTACCAGGTGCTGCACCTGCTGAATCATTCCTCTAGTTGCAGCGTTGTCTGGCATCTCAACTGTTTTATGCATCTTTGTAAGACCCATAGCTTTTACAGTCTTTTTGTGCTTCGGTACTGCACCGATTGGAGATTTTACCAGTGTAACCTTGATTGTATCTGCCATTTCCATTTCCTCCTTAACCCAGAATCTCATCTACAGATTTTCCGCGGAGCTTTGCAACCTCTTCCGGAGTCTTTAACTGGCTCAGGCCTGCGATTGTTGCCAGAACTACGTTCTGTTTATTTCTGGAACCCATACATTTTGTACGGATGTTTTTGATACCAGCAAGCTCGATTACGGCACGTGCCGGGCCACCGGCGATAACTCCAGTACCTTCCGGAGCTCTCTTCAGAAGCATCTCAGCGCTTCCGAATTTTCCGATGAAGTCATGTGTAATGGAATTGTTCTCGTCTCTTGCAACAGTAACAAGTTTCTTCATAGCGTCCTCTTTACCTTTGCGGATCGCCTCCGGAATTTCTGCTGCTTTTCCTAAACCTGCACCAACGTGTCCATTGCCGTCACCTACAACAACTAAAGCTGTGAAACGGAAGTTACGACCACCTTTAACAACCTTGGTAACACGCTTGATTGATACTACTTTATCTTCTAACTCTAACTGACTAGCATCAATAAGATTACGTTTCATGTGTTCTTTTCCTCCTCTTAGAATTTCAGTCCAGCTTCTCTTGCTGCATCTGCCAGTGCTTTAACTTTTCCGTGGTAGATATATCCACCTCTGTCGAAAACAACGCTCTCGATACCAGCCTCAACAGCTTTTTTACCGATTACTGTTCCGACTTTTGCTGCAGCCTGTACATCGTCAGTGTTCTCAAGCTCTGCTTTTACGTCCTTCTGGAGAGTAGAAGCGGATACTAAAGTTTTACCAACTGTGTCATCAATAATCTGTGCATAGATGTGCTTGTTGGAACGAAATACTGCCAGACGAGGAGTAGTTGCAGTTCCGTTTAAATGATGACGTAATCTTCTATGCTTCTTTTCGCGAATTTCGCTTCTGGATGCTTTGTTAATCATATTCTCACTCTCCTTAATTATTTCTTACCGGTCTTACCGACTTTACGTCTGATAACTTCGTCAACGTACTTGATTCCCTTGCCCTTGTATGGCTCAGGTCTTCTCTTGTCTCTGATCTCAGCTGCGTACTGGCCAACTTTTTCTTTGCTGATACCAGATACGATGATCTTGTTTCCATCAACTGTGGACTCAAGACCTTCTGGATCTTCCATCTCTACCGGGTGAGAATATCCGAGGTTAAGTACAAGTTTCTTGCCCTGCTTAGCAGCTCTGTAACCAACACCGTTAACCTCAAGCTCTTTTTTGTATCCTTCGCTTACACCAACAACCATGTTGTGGATAAGGCTTCTTGTTAAGCCGTGAAGGGCTTTGATTCTCTTTAAGTCGTTCGGTCTTGTTACAACTACATGACCGTCTTCAACTTTGATCTCTAACTCTGTCGGGAGTGCTCTCTCAAGTGTTCCCTTAGGTCCTTTTACTGTTACAACGTTTCCATCTGCGACTGTAACCTCAACGCCAGCTGGAATTGCAACCGGAAGTCTTCCGATTCGTGACATAAATTTGTCCTCCTTACTTAGATTGTCGGAGAGGGCCCATGCCCTCTCTGTTTTCAGTTTAAAAGCTATATGACTGCCCTGTATGGACTACCATACAAATGCAAGTACCTCGCCACCAACCTGAAGCTTACGAGCCTCTTTGTCAGTGATAACGCCTTTGTTTGTGGAAAGGATTGCGATACCAAGTCCGCCAAGAACCTTCGGAAGCTCATCCTTGCCTGCGTATACACGAAGACCTGGTTTGGAGATTCTCTTAAGTCCTGTGATGATCTTCTGGTTTTTATCCTCACCGTATTTCAGTGTGATGTGAAGAGTTTTAACAACTCCATCCTCAACCAGATCATATTTTGCGATGTATCCCTCATCTACAAGGATGTTTGCGATAGCAATTTTCATCTTGGATGCCGGTACGTCTACAGTGTCATGTTTTGCAGTGTTTGCGTTACGGATTCTTGTAAGCATATCTGCGATCGGATCGCTCATTGTCATGTAAGTTTCCTCCTCTTTCTTCAGACTTTACATGTCGTGTGAATATTATTTAAATGATTAAAAAGTTGCTTTCACCTCGGCCTACCAGGAAGCTTTCTTAACACCCGGGATCTGACCTTTGTATGCCAGCTCACGGAAGCAGATTCTGCAAATTCCGTATTTTCTCAGGTATGCATGTGGACGGCCACAGATTCTGCAGCGAGTATACTCTCTTGTGGAGAATTTAGCTTTACGCTGCTGTTTAATTTTCATTGCTGTCTTAGCCATGAATCTTTTCCTCCTATTTAGCAAATGGCATGTTGAATAATGTCAGTAATTCGCGTGCCTCTTCATCTGTTTTAGCAGTTGTAACGAAGATAACGTCCATTCCTCTTACTTTATCAACCTTATCGTACTCAACCTCTGGGAAGATCAGCTGCTCTTTGATACCAAGAGCGTAGTTTCCTCTGCCGTCGAATGCGTTCGGGTTAACACCACGGAAGTCACGTACACGTGGAAGAGCAAGGTTGATAAGACGATCAGCGAACTCATACATCTTCTCGCCTCTTAAGGTAACTTTACATCCGATCGGCATACCCTCTCTGATTTTGAAGTTAGCGACAGATTTTTTCGCTTTTGTAGCGATTGCTTTCTGTCCTGTAACAAGTTCCATATCTGCGATTGCAGCGTCAAGAAGTTTAGCGTTCTCTTTTGCCTCGCCAACACCCATGTTAACAACGATTTTCTCGAGTTTTGGCACTTCCATTACGTTTTTGTATCCGAATTTCTTGGTCATGGCATCCATGATCTCGTTCTTGTAAAGATCTTTTAATCTACTCACCTTTATATGCCTCCTCTCTTAATTAATCGATTGTCTTTCCTGTTGCTTTGGCAACACGAACTTTTTTGTCTCCATCCATCTTGAATCCAACTCTTGTAGCTTTTCCGTCTACAACGAGCATTACGTTGGAGATGTGAAGCGGAGCTTCTTTTGTCACGATTCCACCGTTCTGATTAGCTGCGGACGGTTTAGCGTGCTTTGTAACCATGTTTACGTTCTCAACAACTACTGTGTTGTCTTTTACGTTAACTGCAAGAACTTTTCCGTCCTTACCTTTATCTTTTCCAGCGATAACTTTTACAGTATCACCTTTTTTAATTTTCATAGCTGACATTCGGCACCCTCCTATAATACTTCCGGAGCTAAGGAAACGATCTTCATGAATTTCTTCTCACGAAGCTCTCTGGCAACTGGTCCAAAGATACGAGTTCCTCTCGGAGTTAAGTCATCCTTGATAATTACGGCAGCATTTTCATCGAAACGGATGTAGGATCCGTCTTTACGACGAGCGCCTTTTTTAGTTCTAACAACTACAGCTTTAACAACGTCACCTTTTTTAACAACGCCGCCTGGTGTTGCATCTTTAACCGTAGCAACGATTGTGTCACCGATGTTTGCATATCTTCTTGTAGAGCCGCCCATAACACGAATACAAAGGATTTCTTTTGCACCAGTGTTGTCGGCAACTTTCAGTCTAGTTTCCTGCTGAATCATACTGGTTTCCTCCTTATTTAGCTTTCTCTACGATCTCAACCAGTCTCCATCTCTTGTCTTTGGACAGCGGTCTGGTCTCCATTACCTTAACGGTATCTCCGATGTTGCACTCATTGTTCTCATCATGAGCTTTTAATTTATATGTTCTCTTCACGATTTTCTTGTAAAGAGGATGTTTTACATGGTCTTCAATTGCAACTACGATGGTCTTATCCATTTTGTCGCTGACAACCTTACCCACGCGGGTTTTTCTCAGATTTCTTTCCACGATTTATGTCCTCCTGTCCTATTTGGAAGCGTTTGCCTGCTCAGTGATTACTGTCTGGATTCTGGCAATATTTTTGCGAACCTCTTTGATTCGTCCTGTATTGTCTAACTGGTTTGTTGCATTCTGAAATCTCAGATTGAAAAGCTCTTTTTTAGCAGCTACTAATTCTTCATTCAGTTCTGCAACTGACTTTGCTTTTAAATCTTCCACGAACTTATTAATTTTCACTGTTATCACCGCCTTCTAAGTCTGCACGAGAAACGATTTTACATTTACATGGTAACTTGTGCATTGCAAGACGTAATGCTTCACGGGCAACCTCTTCGGACACGCCTGCAATCTCAAACATAACACGACCTGGTTTTACTACTGCTACCCAGTACTCCAGAGCGCCTTTTCCGGAACCCATTCGAGTCTCAGCTGGTTTAGCTGTTACCGGTTTATCCGGGAAAATCTTAATCCAAACTTTACCGCCACGTTTGATGTAACGGGTCATAGCAACACGGGCTGCCTCGATCTGATTAGATCTGATCCAGCACGGCTCAGTAGCAACAAGACCGAAATCACCATAGTTGATAGCATTGCCTCTAAGGGCTTTTCCTCTCATGGAGCCACGGAATTGTTTACGACGTTTTACTCTTTTTGGCATTAACATTATTTATCGCTCCCTTCCTTAGTTCCTTTTGTCGGAAGAATCTCACCATTGTAGATCCATGCCTTAACACCAACTTTACCGTATGTGGTGTCTGCTTCCGCAAAGCCATAATCGATATCTGCACGAAGTGTCTGAAGCGGGATTGTTCCCTCGCTGTAGAACTCTGTACGAGCCATATCAGCTCCGCCGAGACGTCCGGATACGGAAGTCTTGATTCCCTTAGCGCCAGCCTTCATTGTTCTCTGCATTGTGGACTTCATAGCACGTCTGAAAGAAATACGGTTCTCAAGCTGAAGAGCAATGTTCTCAGCAACCAGCTGTGCATCTTTGTCCGGTCTCTTTACTTCTTTGATGTCAACGATAAGCTTCTTGTCTGTGTATTTCTGAAGCTCAGCTTTAACTTTCTCGATCTCTGCGCCGCCCTTACCGATTACGATACCAGGTTTTGCTGTGTAGATGATGATCTTAACTCTGTCAGATGCTCTCTCGATCTCGATCTTGGAAACACCTGCGCTGTATAATTTCTTTTTAAGGAATGTTCTGATGTTGTAGTCTTCTACCAGGTAGTCAGCAAATTTGTCTTCTGCATACCATCTGGAATCCCAATCCTTGATAACTCCGACTCTAAGGCCATGCGGATTAACTTTCTGTCCCATGCTTTTCCTCCTTACCTTTCATCAAGCACAACAGTGATATGGCTTGTTCTCTTCTCGATTCTGTAAGCTCTACCCTGTGCTCTCGGCTGAATTCTCTTCATTGTAGGTCCCTTATCTGCATAGCATGCTGCAACATAAAGGTTGTCTGCGTTCATTCCGTTGTTGTTCTCAGCGTTTGCTACTGCTGACTCAAGCAGTTTTTTGATCACGCTGGAAGCGTATCTCGGATTGTATGTCAGGATACCAAGTGCTGTCTGTACATCTTTGCCACGGATTGCATCTAATACGTAGCAGGCTTTCTGAACAGAAATTCTTGCATAAGATAACTTTGCAGACGGCCTTGTCTCTCTATTATTCTCATTTCTGGCTCTCTTTATCTGGCTTCTATGTCCTTTTGCCATCTTAAAGTGCCTCCTTTCCTAAATTCGATATCTGAGTTATCTGCCAGCTGTCTTAATCTGACAGCGGGCAGTTATAAATCTGATGACTAGCGTACTCCGGACTTCTTCTCGTCTTTTCCGTGTCCTCTGTAAGTTCTTGTTGCAACGAACTCACCAAGTTTGTGTCCTACCATATCCTCTGTGATATATACCGGCACATGTTTTCTTCCGTCATGAACAGCGATTGTGTGTCCTACGAAAGACGGGAAGATTGTGGAACGGCGAGACCAAGTTTTGATTACGGATTTATCATTTGCAGCGTTAAGAGCGTCTACTTTTTTAAGTAAGCTCTGGTCTGCAAAAGGTCCTTTTTTCAGTGAACGAGACATGCTTTCTCCTCCTTATTATTTCGATAATGCTTTTCCATCGCGTCTTCTTACGATGTACTTGTTGGACTGTTTGTTTTTCTTTCTGGTCTTCAGGCCGAGAGCAGGTTTGCCCCACGGTGTGCAAGGACCTGGGCGTCCGATACCGGTCTTACCTTCACCACCACCATGTGGATGGTCATTCGGGTTCATTACGGAACCACGAACTGTAGGTCTGATACCCATGTTACGTTTACGTCCGGCTTTACCGATGTTAATAAGGTTGTGATCTCCGTTTCCGATTACACCAACAGTTGCGCGGCATACGATCGGAACCATTCTCATCTCACCGGAAGGAAGACGAAGTGTTGCATACTTTCCTTCTTTAGCCATGAGCTGTGCGCCGTTTCCTGCAGAACGAACCATCTGTCCGCCTTTTCCAGGATGAAGCTCAATGTTGTGAACCATAGTACCAACCGGGATAAGCTCCAGCGGGAGGCAGTTTCCAACACGAACCTCAGCTTCCGGACCATTGTAAACCTTCTGGCCTACTTTAAGTCCCTCTGGAGCGAGGATGTAAGCTTTCTCGCCATCTGCGTAGCAGATAAGAGCGATATTAGCTGTTCTGTTCGGATCGTACTCGATTGTTTTAACTGTTGCAGGGATTCCATCTTTTCTTCTCTTGAAGTCGATGATTCTGTATTTTCTTCTGCTTCCGCCACCCTGATGTCTTACAGTGATTTTACCCTGATTGTTACGTCCGGCGTTCTTCTTAAGGGAAGTAACGAGGGATTTCTCTGGTTTTGCAGCTGTAATCTCAGAGAAGTCGGAACCAGTCATATGTCTTCTTGACGGTGTATATGGGTTATAGCTTTTGATTCCCATGATGTTTCTCCTTTCAATCTTTATCATCACGCTTTTGACTGCGTATATTCGGACTTAACTGTTAATTAAAGTCCTTCGAAGATCTCGATATCTTTGCTCTCTTCTGTAAGAGCTACGATAGCTTTTTTGGTCTTAGCAGTTTTTCCAACTACCATTCCACGGCGTTTTTTCTTTCCATCGTTGTTGATGGTGTTTACGCTTTTAACTTTTGTTCCCTCGAACATCTTCTCAACAGCCTCTTTGATCTGAGTCTTGTTTGCTTCTGGATGTACAAGGAATGTATATTTTTTCTCACCCATGGCGTTCATGGATTTCTCTGTGATAACCGGACGGATGATTACGTCATAGTACTGAATACTTGCCATTATGCGTATACCTCCTCGATAGATGCAACGGCATCCTTTGTAACAACTACGGTGTTGTGTTTCATAACATCGTATGTGTTGATTGTAGCCGGTGTTGCAGTTTCCACGTCAGCGATGTTTCTTGCAGAAAGAATTACGTTCTGATCGTTATCAGCTGTGATTACAAGAGCTTTCTCTGCTTTCAGGTTTGTAAGAACCTTCTGCATCTCTTTTGTCTTAACCTCAGCAAGTGCAAGGCTGTCAACAACAACAAGTTTATTATCCTGAACCTTGGATGTCAGAGCGGATTTAAGAGCTGCTCTTCTTTCCTTTTTGTTCATTTTTACTTCATAGTCTCTCGGAACCGGAGCGAATACAACACCGCCGCCTGTCCACTGTGGTGCACGGATGGAACCCTGTCTTGCATGACCTGTTCCTTTCTGTCTCCACGGTTTTCTTCCGCCGCCTCTTACCTCAGAACGAGTTTTCGCTTTCTGAGTTCCCTGACGGTTATTTGCAAGCTGACGAACAACTGCAAGATGAACGAGATGCTCGTTGATCTCAACGCCGAATACTGCGTCATTCAGCTCCATTGTGCCAACTTCATTGCCTTCCATATTATAAACAGTTACATTAGCCATTCTGATGCTCCTCCTTTCCTATTATAAGGACTTTACTGTCTCTTTGATTGTAACCAAAGATTTCTTAGGTCCTGGAACAGCACCTTTAACTAACAGTAAGTTATTCTCTGTATCTACACGTACGATCTCAAGATTCTGAACAGTTACCTGAACATGTCCCATGTGACCTGGCATATGTTTTCCTTTGAAAACCTTGCTCGGATCGGAGCAAGCGCCGTTGGAACCTGCATGACGATGATATTTAGAACCGTGAGCCATAGGTCCTCTGGACTGGCCATGTCTCTTGATGGCGCCCTGGAAACCTTTACCTTTGGAGATTGCAGTAGCATCGATGTGATCTCCTGCTGCAAAGATGTCAGCCTTGATTTCCTGTCCAACCTCATACTCGCCGGCATTGTCAAATCTGAACTCTTTTACAAATCTTTTTACAGCTACACCAGCTTTATCAAAGTGGCCTTTCTCCGGTTTGTTGACCAGTTTCTCTCTGATCTCGCCGAAGCCAACCTGAACTGATGTGTATCCATCGTTCTCCTCAGTTTTAACCTGAGTTACAACGCAAGGACCTGCCTGTAAAACAGTTACCGGAATTAACATTCCATCTTCATTGAAGATCTGAGTCATTCCGACTTTAGTAGCTAAAATAGCTTTCTTCATTTCTTTCTTCCTCCTTATAGCGGATTACCATTCGGTAATCATATAGTTAATGTCAAATGACATTATTAGCGGTTTTTCATCTTGATATCGATGTGAACACCAGCCGGCATTTCCAGTCTGGAAAGTGCATCTACTGTTTTCTGAGTTGGTGTCAGGATATCGATAAGTCTCTTATGAGTTCTCTGCTCAAACTGCTCTCTGGAATCTTTGTATTTATGAACAGCTCTTAAGATTGTAACAACCTCTTTCTTAGTAGGAAGCGGAACCGGTCCACTTACCATTGCTCCGTTCTTCTTTACTGTCTCGATGATCTTTGCTGCAGATGCATCAACGAGCTGATGATCATATGCCTTTAATGTGATTCTCATTACCTGATTTGCCATAAAAAAAGTCTCCTCCTATTCGTACTTATATAGCAGTACGACAAGCGGCGACTGTACACATCTCCGTGTGTGTCATGGTATATTTGCACACACGCCCATCCCAAGATGGTTATTGAACTTTGTACAGTGACTTGTCGTCAGTTTCCTAACTTGACATTCGCTCCACGGAAAACCTACCAATGTGGTAGCAACCTCGCGCTTCATAGCTATCAATGTCACAGCAAGGATTAGTATATACGATGATCTTTAAGAATGCAAGTGTTTTTTTTAATTTTTTTAAATTTTTTTAAAAAAGAAAAAAACGGCTCATTTCTGAACCGTTTCTTTCTTATATAATAGGTAGTTATTTATTCTTCCATGTCGTCTGCTTCACCGCTGATGATATCTGAGTAATCGAACAATGTCACGTTTGTGATATCATCTTTTACGATATCCGGTGCATCACCGGCCTTCTTCACACGGTTTGCCAGCTGTGCTGCGGAAAGAGACGGCATTGCAAGACTTCCGATTGTAACCGGTTCCTCTTCCTCCTCCCCTGCTTCTACAGCTCTTCTTGGCTGCGGACGGGCTGCTTTCGGTTCCGGCTGCCTTCTCTGTATTCTTTCTGCTGCCGGAGCTTCCTCCAGGTCTTCTGAGGTAGCTGCCGCAATCTCTTTCTTCAGTTCCTCATGTGCTTCACTGGCTGCTGTCTGTGCTGTACGCGCCATTGCGGAAGCTTTTCTTCCAGCAGGACGTTCCGTAACATCCTCCTCATCAATCTCATCTACAAAGCCACCGGTACGTACTTTTCGTTTCTCCGCTTTTTTGCTTTTACGTTTACGCGCTTTCTCTTCCTGAAGGATTTCTTTTTCTTCTTCCTTCATTCTTCTGGCACGTTCTTTTTCTTCCCGTTTCAGTTCTTTTTTTGATTTTACATATCCGGGTTCCGGATCATCCATGTCATCCTGCACATCCTCCGGCTCTTTTTTCCAGAGTTCCGCAATCACATAAAGAATAATCAAAAACAGAACAACCAGACCGAGAATAATCAGTCCTTCAATGCTTTCTGTAGCAACCAGCAGATATCCCACATATCCAATGGTAATGACAACCTTCGGAACATAATCTCCAACCTTGATTGTAAGTGTCTTGTCTCCAGAAACAGACTGATCTGTAACCGTTCCTGTTCCTTTGGATGCATCAATATTCGTGATGGTATATTTATATGTCTTGGAATCTTTCTCAACAAGAATCGGTGTACCTACTGTGATTTCAGAGCTTTTCTCCGGAATTGCATATGTAACGGAACCTACCGGAAGGTTCGTCGCACTGTCGGACTTATCCACGATCACAGTTCTCACTCCGAAAAACGGTGGAAGAACAAGCCCCAGCACACAGATCAGAGTACATATCACAACAAGATGTACAATAAATTTCAATACTTTTGACATAGGTAATCTTCCTCTTTCATATTAATAAGCGCCTTGAAGCGGAAAGGGATACAGCGGGAATCGGTCTTCCTTTCCGTCTGTATCCCTTTATATTCCTCATTCACAGAATCTCCCGTTCTGTGAACTGCTCTGTCCAAATTGATTACTGGTTGCTTAAATACTGTTCAATGCTCTCCATTGCCGCATTCTCATCATCACCGTTGGCAGACAGTGTGATCTCTTCACCTGCGTCAAGTCCCAGCGTCATCATCCCCATGATACTTTTTGCATTGACTCTTTTTTTGCCAATCTCAACATAAATTTCACTGTTAAACTGGCTTGCCACCTGAACAAGCTGTGCTACTGGTCTTGCCTCCAGTCCAGTGGATAAGTTGATAGTGATTGGTTTTTTAATCATAATAGCTCCTCCTTGTTCTCCCGCAGCTCATCTGCGATCTCACTCAGCTTACGAAGCCGGTGATTCACACCTGATTTGCCCACCTGCGGATTCAACATCATACCTAATTCTTTCAGTGTGGCATCTGGATACTTAAGCCTCAGCCTGGCCACCTGAGCCAGTGCATCGCTCAAACTTTCAAAGCCGACCGTTCTGCTGATCAGCTGTATGTCTTCCACCTGTCTCACTGCCGCATTTACCGTTTTATTGATATTCGCAGCCTCACAGTTTACCTTCCGGTTCACTGTATTACGCATTTCCTTAAGAATCCGGATATTCTCCAGATTCATAAGTGCTACGTTCGCTTCCATGACTGCCAGCATGTCAACGATCTGTGCGCCTTCTTTCACATAGACCACATATGATTTCTTGCGCACTACAATTTTAGCTTCTACGTGAAAACTGCGGATAATCCCCTGTAATTGTTCTGCTTTTCTCTTGTCCGGACATACAATCTCAAAATGATATCCTTTCTCAGGATCGCTGATTGAACCAGACGACAGAAAAGTACCGCGAATAAACGCACGCTTGCAGCAACTCATCTGAACTACAAGCGAATTATCCATTTCAAGTAACCCGGTTTTGTTATCCACGGAAAGTTTCGTTCCCTGCAGAACTTCCTCTGCCCTGGCCGGATCTGTAACTTCTACAAGATATACCCTGCCCCGTTTCAGATGGGACCCCTCCCTGATAACAATCGCTGTCTCTATATTAAATGTTTTTCTTAATAATGTAAAGCTTTTTCTTGCAACTGCTTCATTTTCTGTCTGAATCCACAGCTTTCTGTTTCCGTCCGGCAGATTTTCCACATGACCGCAGCCACAGAGTAACGCCGCCATTTCTGCCACCTGACAGTGTCTCGCCGGACTGAACTGCCCTGCAAGCTCTTCTTTAACTTTTCCTGAAAATGACATCCCGAACCCTCTTTTATATCTTCACTGCAGTGCTTTTCCTGCATTATTTTTTCAGAAGTCTGTCCTTCTCCGCATCTCTGTGTTCCAGACGAATTCCATAATCCTCCGCTTTTGACAACCTGGAATACAGTTCTCTGGCAATGGTAACCGAGCGGTGTTTGCCGCCTGTGCATCCGATGCCGATTACAAGGCTTGTTTTCCCCTCTTTTATATAATTGGGAATCAGAAAACGAATCATATCTTCCAGTTTATCCGCAAACGCCCTCGCAACATCGCTGTCCATCACATAATTAAATACCGCATCATCCAGACCTGTAAGAGGCCGCAGTTCATCCACATAATAAGGATTAGGCAGAAAGCGCACATCAAAAACAAGATCCGCGTCTGCCGGGATTCCATACTTAAAGCCAAAGGAAAGAACCGAGATCATAATGTTGCTGAATTCTCTGTCATCCACAAAAATTTTCTCAATTTCCTGACGGAGTTCCCTTGTAAGAAGGTGGCTGGTATCAATGATATAATCCGCCCGCTTGCGGAGGAATCCGGTTATCTCCCTTTCCAGACGGATTCCCTCATCCACCCTTCCTGTTCTTGCCAGCGGATGGCTTCTTCTCGATTCTTTATAACGCTTCACAAGGACAGAATCTTCTGCATCCATAAAAAGAATTTCATAATCATATCCTGTCTGTTTCATACGGTCAAGAACCACTTCCAGCTCATCAAGGGCACTTCCACTCCTGGCATCAATTCCCAGTGCCACATTTCTTACATTCTCACTCTGCATTTCCGGAAGAAGGGAGGCAAATTTTTCCAGAAGCTGAATCGGAAGATTATCCACACAAAAATATCCCATATCCTCCAGCATTTTAAGTGCTGCGGTTTTTCCTGCTCCTGAAACTCCTGTAACAATTACAAAACGCATAGTCTCTCTTCCTTTCCCACTTTTCTCTTCCTGTATTCCTATTCGAAATCACCCAGGAATTTCACTTCCGGTTCCAGAGTAACTCCGTATTTCTTATATACAATATCCCTTACATTATCCATCAGTGTGCGGACATCCTTTGCAGTTGCGCCCCCTGCATTAATCACGAATCCGCAGTGTTTTTCGGAAACCTGGGCACCGCCCACCTGATAACCGGCAAGCCCGCTGTCCATAATCAATTTCCCCGCAAAATAACCTTCCGGTCTCTTAAATGTACTTCCCGCACTTGGATACTCCAGAGGCTGCTTGGTTGTACGCCTGATAGTCAGATCCTTCATGGTTTCACGGATGGCTTCCTGGTCTCCTTCTTTCAGCTGAATCTTTGCTTCCAGAACTATATAACCTGCTTTTTTTATGACGCTGGTACGGTATCCCAGTTCCAGTTTTTCTGCAGGGAGGGAAAAAATCTCTCCCTCTTTGTCCATCACAGTTACCTCACAGAGAACATCTTTCATCTCCCCGCCATATGCACCTGCATTCATCACTGCCGCACCGCCGATCGTTCCCGGGATCCCTCCTGCAAACTCAAAGCCTGTAAGAGATGCATTCTTCGCAGCTGCTGCCACTGCAGAAAGCAATGCCCCTGCCTGTGCGGTAATTGTCGTGCCCTCAGTCTTTACGGCAGACATGTTTTTGTAGATCTGAATCACTACTCCACGATAACCGCCGTCTCCAACAAGAAGATTGCTTCCGTTTCCAAGAATAAAATATGGAATTCCTTCTTTTTTGCAGAGTCTGACGATTGCTCCTACATCCTCACTTTTCTCAGGAACCAGAAAATAATCGGCTGGTCCTCCAATCTTAAAAGTAGTATGCTGGCTCATAAGTTCTTCTGTAAAAACACGGTCTTCTCCAAGAAGATCGCAGAACATTTTTCTGATTTCTTGATTCACTTTTTCTGTTCCTCAGTCTTTCTGTTTTATTTCCTGTATCATCTATATTCTCTTTCAGCTGCGTAAAGTCGTTCCCGCTGCCAGAATGTCCCGTGCCACTTCCCCGGCAAGAAGATTTCCTGCCGTTCCCAGGACAAACGAAATATTTCCTTCCATCGGCTGCTTCACGGCCGTTCTGTTCCGTCTGAACAGCTTCTCCTTTGTAGGCCTTTCTCTGGAATACAGCACCTTCAGTTTCCTGATTCCACGTTTACGCAATTCCATTTTCATCACTTTAGCTACCGGGCATACCGTCGTTCTGCTGATATCCGCAATTTCAAGTCTGGACGGATCCAGTTTATTTCCCATATCCATACAGGAAATAACCGGTACACGCGCCTCTGCTGCCCTGCTGATCAGAAGCAGTTTGGAGGACAAAATCCCCAGCGCATCCACAATATAGTCAAAGGAGCGCAGCTCAAACATTCCTGCCGTCTCCTCATTATAAAAGGTTTCGTAGGTATGCACCAGAATATTCTCATCAATATCACGGATTCTTTTCTTCGCCGCTTCCACCTTGCTCATACCAATTGTAGAATGAAGTGCAAGAATCTGGCTGCTGATACTGGTCAGTGAAATTTTTTCATGGTCAATCAGTGTCAGACTTCCCACACCGCAGCGTGCAAGTGCCTCTGCTGCCTGAGCTCCGGCTCCGCCAAGACCGAATACTGCAATCTTCGCCCTGCTGAGTTTTTTTACACCTGTATTTCCAACGAGCATTTCCATTCGTGAAAAAGCATCCTGCATATCCGTCCTCCTGACACTGTTTTTTCTTCTGGTTAAGAAAGACAGCGTCTGTACGCCGCTGTCTATAGCCTTTTTTATTATACTATCTAAGTCAGAAAATGTACAGATATTCTTGTTTTTTAAGATTTCCGCATAAAAATTTTATATTCACTCATACTACTTCCATAGAAATCCACAAAGGAGGTTCCGTCCATGTTCCAACAGGCATTTTTATGCTTCACTGGTTTCTGCGCCGGTATCATCGTGGCAGGAGGGGTTTCCGGGCTTCTGATCGGCCTTTCCATTGTTCCCCGCTATGCAGGCATCACTCACACCGCTGATTGCATTTTTTTATATGAAGACAGTTCACTTCTGGGAACCGTTGCCGGAACTATCGTCACCCTCTTTCCGGTCAGGATCCCGCTGGGGCCTTTTTTCCTGGCTGTCTGTGGAGTCTTTTTCGGAATCTTTCTGGGCGGCTGGATTCTGGCACTGGCGGAAATCGCAAAAGTCTTTCCCGTCTTTGCCAGGCGGCTGAAATTCACCCAGGGACTTTCCCTTGTGATCGTTTCCATTGCTGCCGGAAAAACTCTTGGCTCCCTGTTTTATTACGCCAAAGGCTGGATGTGACCCTTACCGCCTCTCTATCATCTTACGAAAGGATCTTTCATATGCGTAATATTGATGAAAAAAAATACGAACAATATGTCAAACAGCTTACCCCCACCCACAGTCTGCCCCTGAATATGGCAAAAGCGTTTCTCACGGGCGGACTGATCTGCCTTCTTGGCCAGGTCATTATCAACATCTCACAGTCTCTCGGTGCAGACACTTCCGATGCCAGAACCTGGTGTTCTGTACTTCTCATCCTCTTAAGTGTTATTCTCACAGGATTGGGGATCTACCCGAAGATCGGAAAATTCGGCGGTGCCGGAAGCCTTGTTCCCATTACCGGTTTTGCTAACTCCGTGGCTGCATCTGCCATTGAGTTCCGGGCAGAAGGACAGGTCTTCGGCATTGGATGCAAGATTTTTACCATTGCAGGACCTGTAATCCTCTACGGTATCTTAAGCGCCTGGGCCTTAGGTGTGATCTATTATATCTTAAAAATCCTGGAGGTGATATCATGAGCAGAAATCTTCGTCTGGGTGCATCCAGCATTGCCTTTTCAAAGCCCCTTTATATCGAAAGCGCCGCATCCATCGTCAGCCAGAAAGAGGCCGATGGACCTCTTGGAGATTTTTTTGACCTGGTCTGCGAAGATCCCATGTTTGGCTGTGACACCTGGGAATCCGCGGAAAGTACGTTGCAGAAAGAAACTGCCACACTTGCCATGAATAAAGCCGGATTAAACTCCGAAGATATCCATCTGATGTTTGCCGGAGATCTTCTTGCCCAGACTGCAGCTACCTGCTTTGGTTCCGCCGGGCTTGGAATTCCTTTCTACGGACTTTACGGCGCCTGCTCCACCATGGGGGAATCCTTGTCTCTCGGCTGCCTTGCTCTCACCGCCGGTTTCGGCACCCGGGTCTTATGTGCCACCTCCAGCCATTTTGCAAGTGCGGAAAAAGAATTTCGTTTTCCTCTGGGATACGGTAATCAGCGGCCCTTTTCTGCCACCTGGACTGTAACAGGAAGCGGCGCCTGTATTCTGAACACAGCCCCTCCCGGGGAAAAATCTCCTCTGCGCTCCGGCAACGGCTGCGCTGCCATCACTGGACTTACGGCCGGCCGGGTCATGGATTACGGACTCAAAGATTCCATGAACATGGGCGGCTGCATGGCTCCTGCTGCCTGCGACACCATTGCCCGGAACTTTTCAGATTTCGGGCGGAAGCCTTCGGATTACGATGCCGTCTTTACCGGGGATCTGGGGAGCATCGGGCAAAAAATTCTCCTGGATCTTCTGTCCGAACAGAACATCCAGCTCTCACCCATTCATAAAGACTGCGGAATCCTGATCTATGACAATCCATCTCAGGATACTCACGCAGGAGGAAGCGGCTGTGGCTGTTCTGCCGTAGTCCTTGCCTCCTATATCCTTCCAAAAGTTGTATCCGGGGAATGGAAGCGGATTCTTTTTGTGCCCACAGGCGCCCTTCTTTCCAAGGTAAGTTTCAACGAAGGTGACAGTATTCCAGGTATCGCCCACGGAGTTGTCATTGAGCATATGGAGGTGTAAGTATGGATTATTTCAACGCATTCTGGTTCGGTGGTCTCATCTGCGCCCTGATCCAGATCCTTCTGGACAAAACAAAGCTGATGCCTGGCCGCGTGATGGTACTTCTGGTGTGCAGCGGTGCCGTATTAAGTGCCGTTGGTATCTACAAGCCGCTGGTGGATTTTGCAGGTGCCGGAGCTTCCGTTCCCCTGATCGGTTTCGGCCATGTGTTGTGGGAAGGAATGAAAAAAGCCATTGAAGAAGACGGTATCCTGGGACTTTTTACAGGTGGCTTTACTGCCTGTGCCGCCGGAGTTTCCTCTGCTTTGATCTTCTCCTATCTGGCCAGTTTCTTCTTCCGTCCGAAGATGAAAAAATAAGGTTTCAGGAAAGGAGTTTTTCTCATGAGTGATACTCTTTATCTTCAGCTGGACCAGAACATCGAAGTCACAAATCCCCATGTATACCTTCAGGACATTGCCGCCCTTTCCATGAGCAATCCCAAAATCCTCAACCGGCTCCGGGTCATGCCGGTAATAGTTCTGGACGGAACAAAGCCCGGACGCTATGTCATGTCCGTGTCAGATCTTCTGAAAAAGATCCAGAAGCTGGAACCCTCTGTTGATATTTCTCCCATCGGAGAAACGGATTTCATCATCACCTACCGCATCAGTTCCGCCACCGGAAAGCTTCTCCGGTATGTAAAAATCTTCTTTGTATGCCTGGTTTCCTTTTTCGGCGCCGCTTTTTCTATTATGACTTTTAACAATGACGTGGATCTTGGGAGCCTTTTTGACCAGTTTTACACCCTTGTCATGGGAAAAAGCTCCGACGGTTTTACCATTCTGGAGCTATCCTACTCTGTCGGGATCGGCCTTGGTGTACTGCTCTTTTTTAATCATTTCGGACATCTGAAACTGAGCGATGATCCCACACCCATGCAGGTACAGATGCGTACCTATGAAGATGATGTAAACCAGACACTGATCGAACAGGCAGAACGGACCGAAAATCCGGAAAAAGAAGCATGAGCCTTAATCCAGGATTCAACGACCTATCCGTACAGATCAGCCGCTTGTCGCACAAAAAAGCTCCTTACAGATTTCTCTGCAAAGAGCTTTTTTATATAATATGGGTTTACTGTTTTTCTGAAATAATGATTACAGAAGTCCTCCGATGGATAAGAACAGAGGAGCAAATACCAGTGACACGATGGTCATAAGTTTGATCAGGATGTTGATGGACGGACCTGATGTATCTTTGAACGGGTCGCCGACTGTATCGCCGACAACGGCTGCTTTGTGCGCCTCGCTGCCTTTTCCGCCATGATGTCCTGTCTCGATGTATTTCTTAGCATTATCCCATGCACCACCTGCGTTGGACATGAAGATTGCCATCAGTACACCTGTTACAAGAGCACCGGAAAGAAGTCCACCAAGAGCCTCAACACCAAGAACAACACCTACGATAACCGGAACAACGACTGCCATGATTCCAGGAAGCATCATCTCGTGAAGAGCTGCTGTTGTGGAGATTGCAACGCATGATTTGTAATCCGGTTTCTCGGTACCTTTCATGATACCTGGTTTCTCACGGAACTGGCGTCTTACTTCCTCGATCATCTTGTAAGCAGCCTTGGAAACGGATTCCATTGTGAAGGCTGAGAAGAGGAATGTAAGCATACCACCGATAAAGATACCGATTGTAACACGAGGAGCAAGGATATTGATTGCATCCATGCCTACTGCATTTGCGTAAGATACGAACAGTGCAAGTGCTGTAAGAGCTGCGGAACCGATCGCGAAGCCTTTACCCATAGCTGCTGTTGTGTTACCTACAGAATCAAGCTTATCTGTGATCTCACGAACTGACTCATCCAGACCTGACATTTCTGCAATACCACCGGCATTGTCAGCGATGGGTCCATACGCGTCAACGGCAACTGTGATTCCTGTTGTGGAAAGCATACCAACTGCTGCAAGAGCGATTCCGTATAATCCATCCACACCGTATGCTACAAAAATACCAACACAGATCAGCAGGATCGGGAATGCTGTAGATTTCATACCTACTGCGATACCACTGATGATAGTTGTAGCTGCACCTGTCTCAGACTGCTCGCCGATTCCCTGAACCGGTTTATAATCTGCAGATGTGTAATACTCTGTAATGTTTCCGATGATGACACCGACAACAAGACCTGCGATCACAGCAATGGCTGCCTTCATGTCTCCGAAGAGAATCTTGCTGAGGATCAAGGACACGATGATAACAAGTGCTGCAGATACATAGCTTCCTCTTGTGAGGGCTTTCTGCGGATTGGAATTATCATCACCTTTTACAAAGAATGTTGCAATGATGGATGCGATCAGTCCACAGCCTGCAATAGCCAGCGGATAGAGAACACCGGAAACTGCTCCGGCTACCGCACCAAGTGTAAGGGCAGATACCAGAGATCCTACATAGGACTCAAAAAGGTCTGCACCCATACCGGCAACATCACCTACGTTATCACCTACGTTATCCGCGATAACAGCCGGGTTACGAGGGTCATCCTCCGGGATTCCAGCCTCAACCTTACCTACAAGGTCAGCTCCTACGTCAGCTGCCTTTGTATAGATTCCACCACCAACACGTGCAAACAGTGCGATGGAAGAAGCACCAAGGCTGAATCCAGAAAGTACGTCAACGTTCTTTGTGATGATATACACAACGCTGACACCAAGTGCACCAAGACCTGCAACACACATACCCATAACAGCACCGCCGGAGAATGCAATGGAAAGAGCCTTGTTCATTCCTCCCTCTTTTGCTGCATTTGCTGTTCTTACATTAGCCTTTGTTGCAACGGTCATACCGCAGTATCCTGCGATTGTTGAAAACAGAGCACCTACTACGAAGCAGATTGCTGTTACCCAGCTTCCAACTCCGATTCCGATCAGTACAAAAAGTACGGCTACAAAAATAACCAGGATCTTGTACTCTGCTGTTAAGAAGGCGCGGGCACCTTCTGCGATCGCACCTGCGATCTCCTTCATTCTGTCTGTTCCTGCATCCTGCTTGCTGACCTTCGCTGCAAGGTATGCTGCGAACAGAAGTGCCAGTACTGCTGCCACCGGCACCAAATACATGTAGTTTTCCACTCTTTTTACCTCCGTTCATGTATTGTTAATACTTTATCACATTATTTTGCATATTTCAAATAGAATTTTCACTTAGTTTTTTGTTAATATTGTGATATAATAAAAATTTATATAAATGAAATAAAATTTTTTTATATTATTGCTCGCATTTTTTCAGTTTCAGACAGCTTATATAATAGGAAGTTTTTTATATCTCTATTTGGACAAAATTTCCATTTTTCTTTCCAGAAGATTTTTTTCCAATAATTGTTTTTCTGCATTTTCGAATCCAATTCGTTCTATAGTCTCGGCAAAACGTTCTCCCTTTAATCCCCGGTCCTTAAAAAGCAGGATTGCCTTCTCAATAACATCAAGCGCCTCTTCCTCTGACGTAAAGATCCGGTTCAGGGCCTTTCCATGAGAAATTTTCTTTCCCCAGCGTCCACCGATATAGATCTTGAATCCGTAGGTACCGTCCGGAATGGAGTGGAACGGGCATTTTCCCACACATCTTCCGCAGTGTCTGCAAAGCTCCTCATCGATGTGCAGCTTCCCGTCAACGACCTTCGCAACTTTATTCGGACATGCAGCTTCGATGGCACATTTTTTGCAGCCCTTGCAGGCCTCGCTGTCAAAGTGTGGAATTCTCTGTCCGATGATTCCCACATCGTTCAGATTTGGCTTCACACAGTTGTTTGGGCAGCCGCCTACTGCGATCTTAAATTTATGAGGCAGTGCAACCTGGCGATAACCCTTATAGAATCTCTCAAAAATCTTCTCGGAGATCCCATAGGAATCCAGAAGTCCATACTGACAGGTGGTTCCCTTGCAGGATACTACCGGTCGGACCTTTGCTCCTGTTCCTCCTGTCTCCAGACCTTCCTTCGCAATAAATTCCTGAAACTCTTCGATCTTTTCGTAGGGGATTCCCTGGATCTCCACGGAAAGCCTGGTCGTGTAGGTAAGATTTCCGTTGCCGAATTTCTCTGCTGCTTCCGCCATACATCTGTGCTGTGCCGCTGTCACCTTTCCGTTTACAGTGATCACCCGTGCAGAAAATTCATCCGTCCCCCTGTTATTTAAAAATCCCTGACCTTTCAGTCTTTTTTCTTCGTCTTTGCTTACCGTTAATGCTGACATATTTCCTCCTCCTGATCCTGCTGGCATTTCGTTACTCTTCCCCCGGTACCTATGCCATGTATCCTGTGATTGTGATTCTGAAATTACTGTTCACTCCGTGACCGGCAACATTCTGAAATCGTTTTCACGCACTTCCTACTATACCACTTGAAGATATATTTGAAAAATGATATTATTTTATGAAAACGATAGGTTTTTCCTATATATATCGAATCGTAAGTAAAAGGAGAATCCCACATGACTATCCGCCATCTCACTGTTTTTGTCGCCGTTGCAGAACAGGGCTCCATGAGTGCCGCTGCCAAACATCTTTATATTTCCCAGCCAACGGTCAGCCAGGCCATCCGGGAACTGGAAAACCATTACAATGGTCTTCTCTTTGAACGCCTCGGAAAAAAACTTTATCTCACAGACCGTGGAAAACTGCTTCTTCCACATGCCCGGGAAATGATCCGGCAGTTTCAGCAGCTGGAGGAACTGATGCAGAATCAGGGGCAGTCTTCCACCCTGAAGCTTGGTTCCACCCTCACGGTTGGAACCTGCCTGACACCGTCCATTATCCTGGATCTGCAGAAAAAATTTCCGGATCTGGATGTTTACTCTTTTGTCACCAACACCAAGAACATCGAGCAGAAACTTCTCCGCTCAGAACTGGACGCTGCTGTGGTAGAAGGTGAGATCCACTCTCCGGATCTTATCGTTCTTCCCATCATCGACGACTGCCTGGTCCTTGCCGCCGGAAAAAAACATCCCTTTTACCGCAGAGGCCGCATCCATGTCCAGGAACTGAATGACCAGAAATTTGCGGTCCGTGAATATGGCAGCGGTACCAGGCAGCTTTTTGAGGATTATACCCTTCGCCATGGCCTTAAGATCCGGACTGCCTGGGAAGCCAACAGTCCCCAGGCTCTGATGAACGCAGTGCTGTATAACCAGATGCTCTCCGTCATGTCCATCCGCCTGATGCATCAGGAGATCCGCCACCGTTCAGTCCGGGTCTTCTACAACGAAGCCGGGGAATGGAACCGAAAATTCAAACTGGTCTATCACAAGAACAAATTTCTCACCTCTGCCATTTTTGAGTTGGAAAAGATTCTCCATACCTACCAGCATCTGGAACTGCCGTCGGTTATGGGGGTTCTGGAACAGGAATAGGCATCCCGCAGGATGCCTACTCTATATTTAATTTCGATGAAAAAACGGCCGTACATACCGCTCTAATGTGATATGTACAGCCGTTTTTCATTTTTATATTATCCGCGACAGGAGCGGATCTCTTCCTGAACCGGATGCTAATTGGATTCGTTAAATACTTTTTTATCCAGCGCACCGTTCTGATGTGCAACGATGGTTGTGCAGACTGCATCACCGGTAATGTTAACCGCTGTTCTGGTCATATCCAGGATACGGTCAATACCCATGATCAGACCAATGGCCTCAACCGGAAGACCTACAGAGTTAAATACCATAGTCAGGGTAACAAGACCAACACTTGGTACACCGGCAGTTCCTACGGAAGCAAGGGTTGCAGTTCCGATAACTGTCACATAATCCATCGGACTTAAGTGGATACCAAAAGCCTGTGCCGCAAATACTACGGCAACACCCTGCATGATAGAGGTACCGTCCATGTTGATGGTAGCTCCAAGAGGAATGGTGAATGAAGAAATCTTCTTGGAAACACCTACTTTCTTGGACAGGGTATCAATGGACATCGGGATCGTGGCATTGGATGTAGCTGTTGAGAACGCAAATGCCATAACCGGGAAAAATTTCTTGATGAATTTTATCGGATTCAGTCCTGTGAAGACCTTCAGCAGAATCTGGTATACGCCGAAGCACTGGATCGCCAGTGCAAGGAGAACACCGATCATATATTTTGCCAGCGGGATAAATGCACTGAAACCGATGTTTGCAAAGGTTCTGCTGATAAGGCAGAATACACCGATCGGTGCAAGTGCCATGATCATCATGGTCATCTCCATCATGATATCATTGAACTGGCTGAAAAAGTTCGCTACTGTCTCTGCGCGCTCTCCCATTTTCGCAAGGATCACACCCACGATCAGGGCAAATACGATAACCTGAAGCATGGTTCCGCTTGCCAGAGAATTGATGGGATTGTCCGGGATGATGTTCAGGATAGTATCTGTAAGAGATGTAGCCTCCATAGTCTCCACAGAGGAAGCGGAGGACTGAATAGAGCTCATATCCAGTCCCACACCCGGATTGATCAGATTACCTACAGTCAGGGCAACAGAAACAGCCAGAGCTGTAGTCGCCAGATAAAATACCAGTGTTCTCACACCTACGGTTCCAAGCTTCTTGGTATCACCGATGGACATACTTCCGCAGACAAGGGAACAGAATACCAGCGGTACAACCAGCATTTTCATCAGACGGATAAATCCCTGTCCGATTACATAAAGGATTCCTTCCACGATCACATCTTTCTTGAAGCTGCTGTCCGGAACCAGGTAACAGAGAATGATTCCCAGTATCGCACCTGCGATCAGCGCCACAAAGATCTTCGTGGTAAGACCCATTTTCTTTTTCTGCTGTGTTTTCTCTTTTATATTTTTCTCTTTCATCCTAGTCCTCCGTTCTTTCATCCATATATTCTTTCAGTGATGCTTTCCAGTCCGGCATGTCATACACTTCAATGATACGGAGGATAAAATTATCAAGGACTGCATAAGGCGGTCTGACAGAAGAAAGATCTGACTGCTCTGTCGGCACGGATCTCAGTTCGATCTCCTTTCCTGCAAGGCGAAGGATCTCTGTTGCAAACTCATAACGGTTGCATACACCGCTGCAGGTTACGTGATAAGTTCCATATTCGTTGGTATCGATAAGATACAGGATCATTCTTGCCAGATCTTTGGCACTGGTCGGTGATCCGAACTGGTCAGAAGCAACAGAAAGCGCCTGGCCTTTTTCCGCTGTCTCCAGCACACGGTTTACAAAATTGTTTCCGCCTTTTCCATATACCCAGTTACTTCGGATAATGAAATGTTTGTGTGTGAACTCTTTTACATAGTTCTCCCCTGCTCTCTTGGAACGGCCGTAAACAGTCAGCGGATTGGTATCGTCAAACTCTGTATACGGTTTTTTGCTCTTTCCGTCGAAAACATCATCTGTGGAAAGCTGTACGATCTTTGCGCCGCATTTTCTTGCCACGATACTTAAGTTCCTTGCTCCCAGTGCATTGACACGGTATGCATGTTCCGGATTCTTCTCACACTCATCGGTATCTGTGATACCGGTGCAGTTGATGATCACATCCGGACGGTTAATGGAACCGAAGTTGATCACTTCATCTGTGTCTGTGATATCCAGCTCATCAAGGTCTGTGTTCAGAGTCTCGATCTGCATTGGATCCAGAACATCATTCAGTGCCCGTCCGATCTGTCCGTTGGCACCTACGATCCATACTTTTAACATCTTTCTACCTCCCTGGTATAATGTGTGTGATACATAAATAAAGAGACATTGATTTAGATCAAAACCAATGCCCCTTTAACCTATATACTGAAATATATTTTATCAATATCACAAAAAGCTGTCAAGAAAAAAGCCCCTGTTTCCATAAGGTTCCTGTTTCCTTTGCTTCTGTCTGGTCCTGCTTCAGAGCCAGGGGCTGTCCACACAGGCCAGAGTCATCAAATAGTCAGGATCGTACCTTGCATTTCCACGCCTCGTATGCTATACTCAGTTTCGCTGCAAAAGCCCGAAAAAACCAAGGTCGTACAGGGCTTACAAGGCGGTCACCGCCTATAAATGTGCCGAGTGTTCGTGACCTTCCACTCGTAAAACAAAACTAAAGGAGAATAAAAAATATGAAAAACAAAGGTACTCATTTTCTGGTACAGGGAGCTGCCATTGCAGCTGTATATGTTGTCCTGACACTGGTATTCGCACCACTTAGCTTCGGTGAAGTTCAGATCCGGTTTTCCGAGGCGCTGACTGTGCTTCCGTTCTTCACACCGGCTGCCATCCCGGGACTATTCGTGGGATGTATCATCGCCAATCTTCTTGGCGGTGCGATTCCGGTTGATATCATTTTCGGAAGCATTGCCACACTCATCGGTGCATTCTTTACCTACAAGCTTCGCAATACAGGCAGATGGACAGCCCCGATCCCGCCGATCGTTTCCAACATTGTGATCGTTCCTCTTGTGCTTCGTTACGGATACGGCATCAATCTTCCTATCCCGTTTATGATGCTCACAGTAGGAGCCGGCGAATTTATCTCAGCCGGTGTGATCGGTATGATCCTTCTTGGAGCACTTTCCAAATACAAAAATGTACTTTTTCATAAAAAAGCAGCAGTCTGATCGAACCTGCTGCCCACAAAAGGGAGCCATGAGAAAACAGCAGCATTTCTCATGGCTCCCTTTTATTTTTTCTCTACGGATTCCTGCAGACTGCGCAGGATCCTCTTTTCCATTCTGGATACCTGTACCTGGGATACGCCAAGCTCATGGGCGATCTCCGTCTGGGTCATATCCTGAAAATATCGCATATAAATGAGTTTCCGTTCCTTTGCTTCCAGTGACCCCAGCATTTCTTCCAGAAAAATCCGGTTCAACGCTTTTTCCTGCAGGTTTTCTTTTTCCGGGAGCTTGTCCATCAGAGAAATCTCCGTTCCCTCACCCTGATAGATCGTTTTGTGAAGAGATTCCACCTCTGCACCGGATTCCATAGTCATTACCAGTTCTTCTATGGAAATTCCCATTTCCGCTGCCATTTCCCCCGTCGTAGGTTCCCGCTCCAGCCGGCGCGTCAGTGCTTCTCTCACCTGATAGATCCGGTAGTGATTTTCCTTCAGAGAACGGCTTACCTTCAGTATCCCGTCGTCCCTGAGATAACGTTTGATCTCTCCGATGATCATGGGAACTGCATAGGTGGAAAATTTCACATCATAGGACATGTCAAACTTATCCACAGCTTTCAGAAGTCCGATGCTGCCGATCTGGAATAGATCCTCCATCTCCACCCCACGTCCCAAAAAACGCTTTGCCACACTGTATATCAGCCCTGTATTTTCCTCAAACAAAAGATCTCTTGCCGCTTTATCCCCCTGGTGTGCACGCCCGATGAGGGCAAGAGTACGATCCATAGTTACCTCCTGATGATCTTTTTCATGTGCACAGTTGTTCCACGTCCCACTTCTGATTCCACCAGAACTTCATCCATAAATGCCTCCATGAAGGTAAATCCCATACCGGAACGGTCCTTGTCCGGTTTTGTGGTAAACATGGGTTCCATGGCTTTTTGGATATCCGCAATTCCCACTCCATGATCAATCACATCCACAGTAAGCTCCTGCCCGCTCAGCCGGCAATCTACCTGAATCTTATGTACCTCTCCTTCATACCCGTGGATGATGCAGTTTGTCACAGCTTCCGATACTGCAGTCTTCAGATCCGAAACTTCCTCCAGCGTAGGATTCAGCTGCGTACAGAATGAAGCCACTGCCACTCTGGCCAGTGCTTCATTTGTCGGCCTGCTGTCAAAGATGATTGTCATTTCATTTGTGTTTTCCATGATATACACCCTCCTGTTCTTCTGCTGCTTCCTGTGTTTTGCAGATATCAATATATCTGCCGACTCCGGAAAGACGCAAAAGCTTTGCAATATGACTGTTTACATTCATTACCTGCACACATTTCCCTCTCATTCCCAATGCCCGGTACCGTCCCATAAGAAGGCCAATGCCGGAACTGTCCATAAAAACAGTCTCTGAGAAGTCAAAAATCATATTTTTTATATATTCATGTCCAATAATACGGTCTGATTCTCTTCGAATCTCATCGGAAACCGGATGATCCAGTTCTGTCGGAAGATGTACCGTGAGAACTGTCCCCGACCTTTCAAACCCTGCTGCCATTTTATTCTTCCCCCTTTTTTCGATTTTTATACCTTTTCTTGCAAACACAAAAAGGGGAATGTACCGAAGCACATTCCCCTTCTCCGAGGTTTTTCCCTGTATGTTTTATTCTGTATATCCATCATTGTAGGATGAGTCATCGTATCCGCTTTCATCGTAACTGCTGTACTCATCACTGTAATCTCCGGAATCATCATAATTTCCGGAATCCCCCTGTGCACTCTGTGTGGAATCCGCACCCTCTGCGTTATCTGTACTTCCGGTGCTGTCTGTAGAACTGTCACCGGTACTGTCCGTACTGTCAGAAGACGAAATTCCGCTCACTCCGGTTCTCTCGCATATGGTGTTGTAAACACCCTTTGCTGAATCAGACAGCGTATCCACATACACATTCTGAATCTGAAGCGCTGCTGTATCCAGGTCTTCCTGCTGCATAGCTGTATAAGCGGAAAACAGTGCCTCATAACTCTGACTTCTCTTCTTCTCTTCTTCCACCTGCTTGGAAACCGCATCGGCCGTATCATTAGACTCGGCAGCTTCCCCCTGCGCCTTGGTAAGCTCTACACTCTGGCTGGAAAGGGAATCGCTGTACTGGATGATCTGCTGGTTTGCCTCACGGTAAATATCCTGCTTCACAGCTGGCAGTACCAGAAGCCAGAATGCCGCCGCACCTGCCGCAAATCCCAGAACCATGGTAAAAAACAGCGATACTCTGGACCGTTCTTTATAAGAAGACGGCCTTACAACAATCTCACCGGAAATGTTATCATTCTCTGCTTTCTCATTGCCGAAAAGACCTTTCCGTTTTTTTTCTATTTTTGTGGTAACACCGGTCTGCTCATCTACCTCCCGCAGGAAACGTAAGGTAGTTGTATTGGTTTTATCAATTCTGGCCGCTTTTTTCAGCGTTCTTCTCGCCTTGTTCCACTCCTGATTCTTCATCTGAATCAATGCGAGAAGATGATAGCCCTTAATCAGCTTAGGATTCTGGGAAAGAATCTTTTTCAGGCGGATAGCCGCCATATCCTCATGCCCTTCTCTGCACATGGCAAGCGCGTTGTTGTATTTTTTTATGCTCTCATTGATTGTATCCAGTTTATTCTGATTTGCCTGAAGCTTGGCAATATATTCTGAAGCCAGATTTCGGTTCTTCTGAATATTCTTGCTGATAACCCATTCACTCAGTGCCGCAACCACCTCACCGGTCTCAAAATACACCAGGCCAAGAAGGTTTCTCGCACGGATATTTCGTTTATCATAGGCAAGGCTCTGCTTCAGACAGCTGATCGCCCCGGACAGATCTCGGATACTTGCTTTTTCCAGGCCCTGATTATAATAAAGCTTGGAAAGGTAATCCACTTTCTTCTGGATCAACACATTGGCTCCGCAGTGCGGACAGTAATCCAGGTCTGTATCTGTCAGGAACGCTCCACAGTTTATGCAGTTCATTCATGTCTCCTTATCTTACACGTCTGTTGCTCTTGACCTCCCGCAGCATCTCCTGAAGCACATCCATGATATCTGTGATCTCACGGTCATAGATTGCACCTTCTACATCTGCCACATCCAGACATGGTTCAAATTTCTTCAGTTCCTCTTCATAATCGATCATAATTTTTTCCTCCTGATCACAGCCTTGATTTCCCCGACCAGATAAAGGGAGCCCACACAGAACAGCATGCCATCTTCGCCTTTTTCCTTAACTGCCTGTTCAAACGCTGTCGGAACATCCTCCACTGCTTCTACTTCCGGTACTCCGTCTTTACGGAAGATTTCTGCAAGCTCTTCCACCGGAACTTTACGGTATCCTCCTACCTGTGTGACAATCACATGGCGGAAACGGATACGTGTACAGATCGTACGGATCATATCTGTATAATCTTTGTCGTCCACTGCGGAAAACAGCAGGGTCAGCGGAAATTCCTTCTGGAAATGTTCCGCAGTCTCCACAAACTTCTCCACGCCGTCTTCATTATGTGCACCATCCACGATCACACCTGGGAGAACGGTCTCCATTCTGCCCTGCCAACGTGTCTTGGCCATACCGGCTTTCAGAGCTTCCAGTGATACCGGAATCTGATTTTCCAGAACCTGAATGGTTTTTACCGCAAGGGCCGCATTCATAACCTGATAACGTGCGATAAAAGGAATATCAAATACGGTATCTCCATAAGCCTCATCTTTCAGAGAAAACTTAATTCCATCTTTTGTAATTTCATGGATCCTGGTATCTTCCCGCTTCAGCTCATAATAAGGACATCCTAAGGTTTCTGCATGCTCACGCATCACGCGCGCCGCATCCGGATCATTTCCATCGTAGATCACCGGAACGCCCGGCACCATGATCCCCGCCTTCTCTCCCGCGATCTCGGAAACGGTATTTCCAAGGTACTGCATATGGTCGAGGCTTATGGAAGTGATCACACAGGCCGCCGGATTCTCCACTGCTGTGGTAGCATCCAGACGTCCGCCAAGTCCTGTCTCCAGTGTTACATAATCTACACCGGCTTCTGCAAAGATCACCATTCCCATCAGAAGAAGTGTCTCAAAATAGGTCGGATGATAACTTCCTTCCGCAACCAGCTCATCGGAAAGTGTCTTTACTTTCTCAAAGGCACGAAGGAAGGTATCGTCATCAATCACTTCCTCATTGATCTGAAATCGCTCATTGATCTCCACCAGATGGGGAGATGTAAAAAGTCCACAGGAATATCCTGCTTCCCGAAGGACCGATGTGATAAACGCACAGGTACTTCCCTTTCCGTTTGTTCCTGCTACATGGATCACACGGAATTTCTTCTGTGGATCTCCAAGTCTTCTTAAACATTCTCTGGTATGGTCCAGACTGTTCTTGGTTGTAAATCTTGGTATGTCTTCAATATACGCAACTGCTTCTTCGTAATTCATAAAAAAAACCATCACTTATCTATAATGTATTCGTAAGGAACTTTCGGGGAGAAAAATTTCTCCCCTCCTG
The DNA here is from genome assembly GCF_018785655.1 of Blautia sp. MCC269. Taxonomy (NCBI): domain Bacteria; kingdom Bacillati; phylum Bacillota; class Clostridia; order Lachnospirales; family Lachnospiraceae; genus Blautia; species Blautia sp. MCC269. The sequence continues at coordinate 256,941 of NZ_WQQE01000038.1, forward strand.
TCCGTTACGATACCATTATATAATAGTGGTGGAAGATGTCCAGTCCTAATCGTAATATTTTATCCGACATTTTTTGTATCGGATGTGTTTTCTGTGCTGCTTTTTTCGCTGTCAAGTTTCCACTTACTGTCAGAGAGCAGTGCATAAACAGCACGGTCATGGCTCTTGGTCATGGCCTTTCTGGTGGAACTGTTGCTTCGCTGCACTACCGAAATCCGGTCAAAATCATCCAGTTCTTTTCCGGTAATGATCAGCTTGGTCGGATTCACGTAAACCGTATCGTACCATTCTCCGTTGATCTTCACCTGGCTGGACGGCGTAAAGTTGGTTCCCTGAATATAATAGGTATGGTCCGTCTCAGACACAACCTGAATGGAATCCAGTGTGGTATCATAGATTCCCATACGCATCTTGGTACGCTCAAAAGGATTCTCTCCGTCGTAGGAATACTGTTTTCCATAGAGAAGGTCATACTGCAATGTTTCCAGATCCACCTGATAATTCTTGGTGTTTCTTCTTGCCTGATGATATTTGAAAATATTTCCCTCATGGATACCCACGCGGTCCATAACCTCTGCTGCCATCTGGTATGCTGCAAGATTCTCTTTCTTTTTCTTAAGTCCGAAATTATCCCACATCACATACTCTGTCTGGAAGAGATATTTGTTATCCACATCCTCCACAGTCAGTCCCATGGTCGGCAGATGGTCACCGTACATAACCAGAACCACATCCTCCGGATAATCGGCGAGCTTATCTGTCAGCTCTTTGACAAAATTATCCATCTCATGAATCTGGTTTACGTAGTACTCCCACTTGTTGTTCAGTTCCTCGGTAGGTGCACCGGAAACTGTGATCTCCGGATTTTCCAGTACCGGTTCAGACGGATAATCCCCATGTCCCTGTACGGAAATAGTGTATACATAATCCGGGCCCTCTGTGGAATCCAGACATTTGATGATCTCATCAGTAAGCACGCTGTCCTTGGTCCAGCCCAGCGGGTTCTTCTGATTCTCATCCTTCATATACTCAGCGGAAGTAAAGGTATCAAATCCCAGATTCGGGAAAATGCTTCTTCTTCCATAGAAATTCGCCTCATTGTTATGTATGGCGTGTGTGGTATATCCCAGATTTTTCAGCACATACGGAGCACTCTCACAGGTGGTTTCCTTAAGAATACTCTTATAAGGATATTCACCCGGGCCAAAATAATGAAGGCTCATTCCGGTAATGGACTCAAACTCTGTATTGGCCGTTCCGGCTCCTACAGACGGAACCTTGTAATAACCGGAAGAATATTCTTCCATCAGTTTCCGGAAATTCGGGATCGGGTCCTCGGAAATATCCAGATAATTTACCAGTGTGGGATCAAAAAAGGACTCCAGCTGTAAAAACAGGATATTCGGATGGCTTCCGTCTTTTGTTTCCGGAAGGTTCTCCTCGGAATTTTCGATCTTTTGGATCTCATTTTTGGAATAGTCTCTTGGAGCACTGATTCCGGTATTGAAGATCGTTGTTGCCAGACAGTAAGGATATCCGTAATCCTCATAAGCAATGGCAATGTTTCCAAAATAATTGGAAAGTACTCTTTTTTCCAGAGCAAGCTGTGTGATTCCTCCAAAAGCAAGGATTCCAGCAAGAACCAGCGGAATATTCACCTTGTATTTCAGTTTGCCTCTGTATTTCGGCGATTTTATCAGAATGATCAGAAGGATCAGAACTGCAATGCCAAGAAGTACCGCACCGATCGTCATCTGGGTCTGTGTCAGGTACTTCTTTGCAATGCTGAGGCCATCGGTCAGGTTCTTTACATCCGGGCCTGTAAACGGTGTGACACGGTTGAGAAGAAGAACACCGTTTACGATTCCCAGAAACAGCCATAAGCTGCCAATAAAAATACGCCAGAAAATTCTCTTTCGGAAGAGATAAACAAGCAGCATAGTCGTAAAGATAAACGCCGTATTATAAGCAAATACAAGCGGCTTTGTGGTCATGTAGGTCCATGCCTCTGTGAACGAGTGCCTGCATATGGCCTCGATCACAAAGTACAGGACTGCACATCCCAGAGCCTGAAGTATCAGCGAAATCTTATTGAAAAAGTTACACCACTTCATTAAAACACTCCTTCGTTATTTCACCATCTGTGTTAACTGCAGGTTCACTTTCTCTTTCATCTCTTTGTATTTCTCAAGTTTCTCATTCTCTGCCTCTACCTTTGCTGCAGGTGCCTTGTTCACAAAGTTCGGGTTGTTCAGCATTCCCTCACAGCGGGCGATCTCTTTTGTAAGACGCTCCTGCTCTTTTGTGAGACGCTCGATCTCTTTTTCACGGTCGATCAGGTCTTCCAGCGGCAGATATACCACACCGTCTGCTACAACGATGGATACCGCATCCTCGCCGATTCCGCTCTTATCCTGCTGCACATGGATCTCTTTTGCAAACGCAAGGTTTGTAAAGGATCTCTTGCAGGACTCAAAACGTGCACAGCTCTCTGCGTCCTTGCCTACGATGTAGATATTTGTCTTTCTGTTCTGCGGTACGTTCATCTCATTTCTGGTGTTACGGATTCCACGTACAACTTCCTGGAAACTTGCAACTGCTTTCTCAGCATCTGCAAAGTTCATCTCGTCTTTGTATACCGGCCAGTCAGAGATCATGATAGACTCTTCCTCTGGAAGCAGTGTGCAGTAGATCTCTTCTGTGATAAACGGCATGAACGGATGAAGAAGCTTCAGTCCCTGTGTCAGTGCAGTACGAAGTGTCCACAGTGCATCGTTTGCTGCTGCCGGGTTCTCCTCTGCTTTCCACAGTCTTACTTTGGCCATCTCGATATACCAGTCACAGAGCTCATCCCACAGGAAGTCATAAACTTTCTGTACAGCGATTCCAAGCTCATATTTATCCATGTTCTCGGTAACATCGCGGATCACGGTGTTAAGTCTGGAAAGGATCCATTTATCCTCGTTGCAAAGAGCGTTCAGATCTTTCGGCTCTGTTACGGTCTTTCCTTCCAGGTTCATCATAATGAAACGGGATGCATTCCAGATCTTATTTGCAAAGTTACGGCTGGACTCTACACGCTCCCAGTAGAAACGCATGTCATTTCCAGGTGCATTACCTGTCATCAGAGTCAGACGAAGTGCATCTGCACCGTATTTGTCGATAACTTCAAGAGGATCGATACCGTTTCCAAGGGATTTACTCATCTTACGTCCCTGGGAGTCACGTACCAGGCCGTGGATCAGTACATGGTGGAACGGAGTCTCACCAGTCTGCTCCAGTGCGGAAAATACCATACGGATAACCCAGAAGAAGATGATATCGTATCCGGTTACCAGGACATCTGTCGGATAGAAGTACTCAAGCTCCGGTGTCTTATCTGGCCATCCAAGTGTGGAAAATGGCCACAGTGCGGAACTGAACCAGGTATCCAGTGTGTCCTCATCCTGGTGCATATGTGTGCATCCGCATTTCGGGCACTTCTCAGGCATTTCTCTTGCAACAACCATCTCACCGCACTCATCACAGTAATAAGCCGGGATTCTGTGTCCCCACCAGAGCTGACGAGAAATACACCAGTCACGGATGTTCTCCAGCCAGTGCAGGTAAGTCTTGTCAAAACGCGCCGGAACAAACTGAAGATTTCCGTCGTCCAGAGTCTTGATGGCAGCTTTTGCCATTTCATCCATTTTTACAAACCACTGTGGTTTGATCATCGGCTCTACGGTTGTACCGCAGCGGTCATGGGTACCAACACTGTGGCTGTGCGGAACAACTTTTACAAGGAGTCCCTGCTCTTTCAGGTCTTCTACCATGGCCTTACGTGCCTCGTAGCGGTCCATACCTGCATATTTTCCGCCAAGGCTGTTGATGGTTGCGTCATCATTGAGGATATTGATCTCCTCAAGGTTATGACGGCGTCCAACCTCAAAGTCGTTGGGGTCGTGTGCCGGTGTGATCTTAACGCAGCCTGTTCCGAATTCCTTGTCAACATACTCATCGGCAATAACCGGGATCTCTCTGTCTGTAAGAGGAAGTTTCAGCATCTTGCCTACAAGGTCTTTATATCTCTCATCCTCCGGGTTTACAGCAACTGCTGTATCGCCGAGAAGTGTCTCCGGACGTGTGGTTGCGATCTCAACGAAACGTCCTTCCTCACCTACGATCGGATAATTGATGTGCCAGAAAAATCCGTCCTGGTCCTCATGTACAACCTCCGCGTCAGAAATAGAAGTCTGGCATACCGGACACCAGTTGATGATCCTGGAACCTTTGTAAATATATCCTTTCTCATAGAGACGGATAAATACCTCCTGAACAGCCTTGGAACAGCCCTCATCCATGGTAAAACGCTCGCGCTCCCAGTCTGCGGATGCACCCAGTTTTTTCAGCTGGTTGATGATCTTTCCGCCGTACTCTTCTTTCCATGCCCAGGCATGTTTCATAAACTCGTCACGGCCAATCTCGTTCTTGTCGATTCCCTCTTTACGAAGTTTCTCTGTTACCTTAACCTCTGTAGCGATGGCTGCGTGGTCAGTTCCCGGCTGCCAGAGAGCCTCGTAGCCCTGCATTCTCTTGAAACGGATCAGGATATCCTGCATGGTCTCATCCAGTGCATGGCCCATATGCAGCTGTCCGGTTACATTGGGCGGCGGCATTACGATTGTGAAAGGTTTTTTGTCCGGATTTACTTTTGCATGGAAGTATCCGTTGTCCATCCATTTTTTGTACAGACGATCCTCAATACCCTTGGGATCATAAGTCTTTGCAAGTTCTTTGCTCATGTTTTCCTCCTGAATCTTTCTTGGGATCAAGCTGTCTTTTTGGGGCAGCTCTTTCTGATTATGGAAGCTTTAAAATGCTCCTGTTTTCTGCAAGAAAAAAGCACGCCCTCCACACCAAAGCTAACAACTCCTGTGCGAAGGGCGATCATTCTCGCGGTACCACCTTCATTATCCGGGAAAACTATCTTATCTGTTATTCCCGTCTATCTCTTATCCCTTAACGCGGGGTACGTGAAAACCTACACAGCAGCATCTGTTCTTCATTTCTGCTTTCAGTTTCCCGGCTTCTAAGCTACCTTCTGCAGTCTTACATCTGAAAATGCCTTCCAGCCTGCGCTTCTCCTGCGTCTGTGCATTTCTCTCTGTCAGCGTAGATCTGCATACTCCTCTTATTCAACGCCTTTACCATGTTCCTACTATAATGAAATTTTCTTTTTTTGTCAAGACGGAGGCCTGCTTTTCCGGGATTTCATATATTTTCAGGTTCTTGCTTGTCTTTCCTGACGCCACATATAGCATGAGGGCACCTGCAGTCATCTCTGCAGGTACCCTCATCAGTTACTTCGGTCTATCTTTAAATCTTGAAATGATTTTGGAGAATTTTTTATCTTCCGTACCGAAATTTTCACGCTCTTTTTTTCGAAGTGTACGGTTTTTGTTTATATAGGACTTAAACGACTCTTTTGTTTCCGTCCAGAACGTTTTGATCGATACGCCATTTTCTCTGTCGTATTTTGATGGAAATATTGCATACAATAAAAGTGCAATCAACACTCCAACACCGGTATCAATGATGCGGGCTATTGTATAGGGAAGTACACGCTCCGTCCCTACCGTATAGATCACAACAAAATAAATGACACTTCCCGGCTGGATCGCGGAGTCCGCTCCCAGTGCAAAATTACACCAGAGCACAAGACACAGCCCCAAAACAAGCCATATCCAGTCAGGAATCCCAAAAAGCTGGCGTATATACAATTCATAGAAAGGTATCACCAGAAGGCCTCCGACCAGAGTACCGATCACCCGGTTGATCCCGTTATGGAAACCTTCTTCAAACTGGCTTCCAACCCCGTAAACCGCACCGATCAATGCAAAACAGGGATTTCTTTTGTTTAAAATATATTCGTAAATAATGACAGTGATCAATGCTGCAAGAGCAGTACGCCACATCCTCGAACGAATACGGGGAGACCTGAAGTTTTTCAGTGGCGTAAGCTGCCATTTATCTGGCACCTGTGCTCTGTCCAACATTTCCTGCGGTCCAAATCCAAATGCCATATAACAATGTCCGTCCTTTATTACAGTCTCTTATGGCAGGTACGTGCAATAACATCAAGCTGCTGTTTCTTTGTAAGAGAAATAAACTTCACCGCATAACCGGAAACACGGATGGTAAAGTTCTGATATTCTTCTTTTTCCGGATGTTCCATTGCATCGATCAGTTTCTCAGTTCCGAATACGTTAACATTCAGATGATGTGCATCCTGTGAAAAATATCCGTCAAGAATATTTACCAGTTTTTCCTTACGCTCATCCTCGTCATGTCCAAGTGCTTCCGGATTGATAGTCTGTGTATTGGAAATACCGTCCAGTGCCCAGTGGTATGGTATCTTTGCAACAGAGTTCAGGGAAGCAAGCAGTCCGTTCTGCTCTGCGCCGTAAGACGGTGAAGCTCCTGGTGCAAAAGAAGTATATGCTTTTCTTCCGTCCGGTGTAGCTCCTGTAGCCTCTCCATATACTACATTGGAAGTAATGGTCAGGATAGAAGTACTCGGCTTGGAATCACGATAAGTATGACGACGGCGGATCTTGTCAAAGAACGTACGCAGAAGCCATGTTGCGATCTCATCTACACGAGGATCGTCATTTCCATAACGTGGGAAATCTCCCTCAATCTCGAAATCTTTTGTGATTCCTTCTTCATCACGGATGATCTTAACTTTTGCATATTTGATTGCACTGAGGGAATCTACAACATGTGAAAATCCTGCGATACCAGTTGCAAAAGAACGCTCACAGTCGTTGTCGATCAGGGCCATCTCTGCTGCCTCATAATAATATTTGTCATGCATGTAGTGGATCAGGTTAAGCACATTTACATAGATGTCTGCAAGCCAGTCCATCCACCAGTCAAATTTCTCGACAACTTCGTCATAATCAGCATATTCAGAAGTGATCCTTGCCATTGCCGGTCCGCACTGGATTCTGTGTTTCTCATCGAAACCGCCGTTGAATGCATACAGCAGTGTTTTTGCAAGATTTGCACGAGCACCGAAAAGCTGAATCTCTTTCCCTGTCTTTGTTGCAGAAACACAGCAGCAGATGGAATAGTCGTCTCCCCACTCTGGTTTCATAACTTCGTCATTCTCGTACTGGATAGAACTTGTATCAACTGAAATCTTAGCTGCATATTCTTTGAAAGCTCTCGGAAGGTTCTGGCTGTAAAGAACAGTCAGGTTCGGTTCCGGGCTCGGTCCCATGTTCTCCAGAGTATGAAGGAAACGGTAATCTGTCTTTGTAACCATATGGCGTCCGTCCAGGCTTGTTCCACCAACTTCAAGAGTTACCCATGTAGGGTCACCAGAGAATAACTGATTGTATTCCGGAATACGAGCAAATTTTACCATTCTGAACTTCATGGTCATATGATCGATCAATTCCTGTGCCTCATCTTCTGTAAGGATTCCTTTTTCGATGTCACGCTGAATGTAGATATCCAGGAAGGTGGAAATACGACCAACACTCATTGCGGCACCATTCTGTGTCTTGACTGCTGCCAGATATCCGAAGTACAGCCACTGAACTGCTTCACGGGCATTTCTTGCCGGTCTGGAAATATCATATCCGTAGATCTCAGCCATCTTCTTCATCTCATTGAGTGCTTTAAGCTGCTGGCTGATCTCTTCACGCATACGGATGACATCATCATACATGTTTCCGCATCCTGCACGGTAGTGAGCTACTTTTTTTGCCTCAATCAGACGGTCGATTCCATAAAGGGCCACACGGCGGTAGTCACCTACAATACGACCACGTCCGTAAGTATCTGGAAGACCTGTTACAACGTGTGTTTTTCTTGCAAGACGCATCTCCGGAGTATAGGCACCAAAAACAGCATCGTTGTGGGTTGTCACATAAGTAGTGAAGATTTTTTTGAGTTCCGGATTGATCTCATATCCGTAAGTCTCAGCAGCCTGAACTGCCATACGGATACCACCGTAAGGCATAAATGCGCGTTTCAGAGGTTTGTCTGTCTGTAAACCTACGATCTGCTCCAGGTCTTTCATGTCTTCACTAATATAGCCAGGACCATATGCGGTCAGACCGGAAACAACTTCTGTTTCACACTCCAAAACACCGCCTTTTTCTCTTTCTTCTTTCTGCAGCTTCTGAACATGGTTCCACAATTTCTCAGTTCTCTCAGTGGAACCTGCCAGAAAACTTTCATCACCATCATATGGTGTATAGTTTTTCTGGATAAAATCACGGACATTGATCTCTTCCTGCCAGATTTCTCCGCGGAAACCGTCCCATGCTCCTTTGCTGTCAAACTTTCCAGGTTTTGTCATTGGCATTGCCTGTATCCTCCTTCTTTTTGTATCTGCTTTGATACTCTTATTATATCCAATAACCCACATGGATAACAAATCAAGGATACATATGTCCGCATAAGAAAAACTTATGGACTTTTGGAGAAACAATGCCTATTCCACGCTCTTCAGTGACTCTACCATATTGATCTTTTTCAGCTTAAAATGCATCACCATATTTACAAACATGGAGAACCCAAAGGTAATGATTCCACTATAAACAAAGCTTATTGGCTTGATATTTCTTCCGAACATCACCGCATCTACCTCAACGGTTGTGATCACATACCTGTGAAGGAGGATTCCGAACACTGCGCCTGCCAGAATTCCTATGAAGGACAGCAGGATATTTTCCCGAAATACATACTGGGAAACTTCGCCATCATAAAATCCCAGGACCTTCAATGTTGCAAGCTCTCTCTGACGCTCTGTGATATTGATGTTATTCAGATTATACAGTACCACAAATGCCAGCATTCCGGCAGAAATGATCAGGACCCAGATCACCGCTCCGAGGGATCCCAGCATTCGCTCTACCTGACCTGCTGTGCTGCTTGTATAGCTGATACTTAAAGCTGCCGGATATTTCAGGATCGCATTTCCAAGAGTTTCCAGATCACTCTCCGTATCCTCTTTCATAGTATATACTGTACTTGAATACTTCGGTTTCTCCCCGAATGTTTTTTCATAGCAGGATGGGGTCATGTAAACGTAATGTCCCATATAGTTCTCTGTGACAGCAGTGATCTTTACTTTATACTTTCTGTTGTCTTTCTCCAGGATGATCTTGTCTCCTGCTTTCACACCGATAAGAGAAGCCGTTTTTTCACAGATCACCGCTCCATCATCGGTAAGCTCATACTGCTCGTGGGACTTTCTGTCACGCAATGTTACATCCTCTTTAAAATTTTCCGTATTTTCCGGAACATACACATAGATACTGACACTTCCCTTTTCTTTTGGAGCCGTCATCTTGGTGAGCTGCATACGGGTATAGTGATCGATCTCGCTGTTTCCGTCCAGGAATTTCAGAAGATCCTTTTCCTGGCTGTCTGTGGCATCCTCATCATTGATCACCATGGCATCATAGTGCTGGATCTGGTCATATTGGAGAATTGCAATATCCATAATGGAATCATAAAGTCCGAATCCTACAAGCATCAGTCCCATGCTTCCTGCAATTCCGAAAATGGTCATAAAAAGACGCTTTTTATAACGGAAAAGATTTCGCATGGACGATTTCCAGGAAAAGCTCAGATGCTTCCAGATAAAGCTGATCCGTTCAATAAGGATCCGTTTTCCTTCTTTCGGTGCAGGCGGCCGCATCAGGGATGCCGGCGTCTCTGCCAGGGTTCTTGCACTGGAAAAAAGTGTGGCACCCATAGTACAGATCACTGCTGCTCCGGAAGCGATCAGTGCATATTGTAACTCATAATCCAGCTGCATGTGATCGCCAATATTCCAGTACATGATCCCATAGGCTTGGATAATGATATACGGAAGAACCTTTTCTCCGAAAAGTACTCCTGCGATACTTCCGCCTACTGTTGCCAGAAATGCGTAGCTGAGATACTTGGATGCGATGGCTGTCTTTCCGTAACCCAGTGCTTTCATGGTTCCGATCTGTGTTCGCTGCTCCTCCACCATTCGTGTCATCGTGGTAAGACTGATCAGAGCCGCTACAAGGAAGAATATCATCGGGAAAACCTTTCCGATGTTTTTCAGTCGCTCTGCGTTATCACCAAAATCCGAATATTCCGGAAGGTCATTGCGGTCTGAGATGATCCATTCCGGTGTTTCAATATCATCCACCTCTTTCTGGGCATCCTCGATTTTCTGCCGGGCTTCCGCAATTTTGTCATCGGCCTCTTTTTTGCCGTCCTGATATTCTTTCTTTCCATCGGAAAGCTTCTTTTTTGCATCCTCCAGATCTTTTTTTGCATCTTTTAATTTCTGTTCATTTTCCCGGATCTCTTTTTCACCATCCAGGAGCTTCTGTTCATTTTCATCCAGTTCTGCCTGACTGCTGGTAAGCTTTTCCGTATTTGTCTGGATCTCTGCCTGTCCTGCATTTAACTGTGCCTGCTTTTCCTCCAGCTGCTGCCGCCCTGAGCTGAGCTGGGCTCTGGCCGAATCCAGCTGACTCTGGCCATCATCCAGAGTTGCCTGGTTTGCCGTAATTTCTTCTTTTGCCGCTGAAAGCTCAGCTTTCTTTGTTTCCAGCTCTTTTTTCCCTTTATCCAGTTCTTCCTGGCCTGCGTTCAGCTGTGCTTCTGTCTGGGAAAGTGTCTCTTCCTGTTCCTTGATCTGGCTGAAGCCCTCATTGATCTGACCAAGGCTGCTCTCCAAGGTAGCTCTTGTCTGGGCCAGCTCTGATTTTTTCGCTGTAAGCTCTGACTGTGCCCCGTCGAGCTGTGCCTGGCCGGCATTTATCTGTTCTTCCATTGCACTGATCTGGCCATTTAATGTCTGGATCTGCGTGGAAAGCTCAGCCAGCTCTTCCTGGTTTTTTCCTGCTTCCGCACCGGCGTCATACTGCGCCTGCAGCTCCGCCGCCTGACTGCTTAATGCCTCTTTCTGGCTGGTCAATTCATCCAGCTGTGCCTGCTGCCCGGAAAGGGCTTCTTCACTGGAACTGATCTGGGATTCGCCCTCAGAAACCTGTACAAGTCCTGCCTCACACTGTTCTTTCTGACTGGTGAGAGCAGCCTTTGTTTCTTTGATCGTATTCTTTCCCGTTTCCAACTGTTCTCTTCCACTGTCAAGCTCAGCCTGTTTGCTTTCCAGTGTTTTCTCCGCTTCCCGGAGCTGGGCCTCACCGTCACTTACCTGCTGTTTTGCGGCAGTCAGCTGTTCATATCCGGCAGTCAGCTCTGACTGCTTCTCATTTATCTGTGCTTCGGAGTCAGCAAGCTGGGATCTGGCAGCATTTAACTGGGACAGACCGTCTTCCACCTGCTGTTTTGCGCTGTTAAGCTGAGACCATCCATCTTCAATCTGTTTTCTTCCGTCAGCAAGCTGCTGTTTTCCATCGGTCAGCTCCTTTTTTGCATCACTGAGCTGCTGTTTTCCATCTTCGTACTCTTTTTTTCCATCCTCATACTTCTTCTGCCCATCATCCAGCTTTTTCTTCGCGTCGCCAAGTTTTTCCTCTGATTCCTTCTTTCCGTCCTCAAGCTCTTTTCTGGCATCATTCAGTTTTTCATTGGCTTCTGCGACGATCTCATCGTAGCGCAGACTGCACTGTTCTTTTTCGATGCCTTCCACACGCTTCTGTATTTTCCTGATAAGATTGTCGTAAGCATCGGTATAGCTGATCACATCCCCAGATTCATGAACCATAATATAGATCTGGGTAAAAGCTTCCTGTTCAAAATCCTCAGGAAGAATGTATCCGAAGCCGCTGACCTCACCCGATCCAAGAGTCGTATTTCCTCTGTTAAATGAAATATAAAGAGGGCTGCTTCCGATTCCCACAACTGTATAGGTTGTTTTTTTCAAAAGCTCACTGTCTCCATCCTCACTGACAGATATGGTATCCCCGATTTTATACCCCCGATTCTTTGCAAATGGCTTGTCCAGAAAAATCTCGCCGCTTTTTTCCGGTATCCTTCCTTCATCTGCTGTAAGCAGATTAAAATTGCTGCTGATAGATTCCAGATGAAGAACCTTCCTGGCATCGTCCTCTCCACTCATAACATCCGTAGAGTAGCTGCCCTCAGCCAGTTCCACACCGTCAATATCCGATACCGCTTTTACATCACGCTGAGTCAGTCCCAGGGTTCCCTGGATCTTCAGATCCATCAGCTTTGCTGCTTCATAATAAGCATCTCCGGAATATCTCATATCCGGAGAAGACGCCTGGATCCCGGAAAAAAATGCAACACCCAGTGCCACGATCAGAAAGATCGAGATAAAACGTGCTTTACTTTTCCGGATCTCCATCCAGAAATCTTTGTGTAATGCCTTCATTCCGTCACCTACCATTCAATCTCTTCCACTGGTGTGGGATGTGCATTTTCAGTCATCCTGGAAACCTTGCCGTTTTTGATCTTGATCACACGGTCGGCCATAGGTGTCAATGCAGAGTTATGAGTAATGACAATAACCGTCATGCCCCGTTCCCTGCAGGTATCCTGAAGGAGCTTCAGGATTGCCTTGCCGGTCTGATAATCCAACGCTCCTGTAGGTTCATCACAGAGCAGAAGCTTTGGATTCTTCGCCAGCGCTCTGGCTATGGAAACTCTCTGCTGCTCACCGCCGGATAACTGTGCCGGAAAATTGGTCAGTCTCTCCCTCAGCCCTACTTCCTCCAGAACTGTCCTAGCATCCAGAGGATCCTTACAGATCTGAAGAGCAAGCTCCACATTCTCCAATGCAGTCAGATTTGGCACCAGATTATAAAACTGGAATACAAATCCAATATCCTCCCGTCGGTATCCGGTCAGCTGCCGGTCTGTATATTTTGCAATATTTTTTCCATCGATCCAGACATTGCCGGATGTGGCCTTATCCATTCCGCCCAGGATATTCAGCACCGTTGTCTTTCCGGCACCGCTTGGTCCTACCACAACCACAAATTCTCCTTTTTTTATCCGGAAGCTGATCTCATCCACAGCTATGATCTTCACTTCTTTTGAGCCATAGATTTTGGATACATTCTCCAGCTTCACATATTCTTCCGTATGCTCCATTTCCACCCCTCCTCTTTACTCTCTATATGATTTCAGGGGGCTTTTATCTGCCCCCTTTTAATTCTCTCACTCACGTATCACAGCTGTAGAAAAATGTTTTCGGCTGTGATCGAATATTATTAATAACTATATTTATAAGTATATCGGTTCTTAATTCAAAATGCAATTTCTACTTATATTTTACAAAGATTTTTCATTCCTGCGCATTTGTATTTTACATTTCTTTTCTATAATACAGACAAATAAAGGAAATCAATATTATAGCTGACTGTTGCTGACAACAGCAGAAGTATAATTCCAGCAAAACAGGAGGAATGGATTATGTATAAAGTACTGTGGAATCACTTAGATCAAAATTTAAAAAAGGCCCCTGCGCCAGCTGTTTTTCTTGCACTTTTGACAGCTGGATGGAGTGCAGCCGGAATTCTTGCAGGATTACTTGTTTGTCTGGAACTTCAGACAGAACTGATGGTGAAGCTGACTGTGATCTTATGTGCCGGTGGATACGCCGGACTGATTCCCGGTTTCTTCGGTGGGATCTTTTATCTTTACCGAATGGATCTTCGGAAACCTTCTGCGGATCCTGTAGCTGATCTGGCAGCTGAAGCGGAAAAAGCTTCTGCCGATCCTACTTCATTGATCTATTTTCACAATAATTGACAAAAAAGCAGAACTCTGCCTGGTTGTGCAGGGTTCTGCTTTTTTTATTGAATATGTGTATTAAGTTTGATTACTTTCTTATGGAATCCGCAAGCTTTTTTGCTTCTGCTGTCAGTTCTCTTATTTTGTCAAATTCTCCTGCCTTCACAAGATCTCCTTTTACCATCCAGCTTCCGCCGCAGCAGAGGATTTTGTCACAGGAAAGATAGTCCTCAAGGTTTTTCGCATTGATCCCGCCGGTAGGCATAAAACGGATTCCTGTATAAGGAGCTGCCATTGCAGAGCATGACGCTTTGCGTGCCCAGGATGCCATGTACCTTCATCTGGTTTATAACCGTAAAAGGATCCTGCTTACAGAAAAAAATTCCTGATCTATCGGACAGCATCAGGAAAGGATGCTGTCCGATCTTCCAGAAGTCTGTCTTCACGGCCTTCAGCAAGTACATTTTTATAGAAAAAATAAGCCCTGGAAATTCATCTTTCCAGAGCTTTCTAAGAGGTGCCACCCGGATTTGAACCGGGGATAGAGGTGTTGCAGACCTTTGCCTTACCACTTGGCTATGGCACCATGCTCCCCCTGTTGGACTCGAACCAACGACACTGCGGTTAACAGCCGCATGCTCTACCGACTGAGCTAAGGAGGAATACTT